>JAGGZC010000077.1 GCA_021162185.1 Candidatus Woesearchaeota archaeon
GAATAATACTAATCATAATCGCATCAATAGCAATAATACAAGCAACATCGATCATTAACAAAGAAAACATAAACAAGAACAACAAGCAGTTAATCAACATAACAATAAAAATAGAAGACCAAGAAAAAGGCACGAGTTTAATATATCATAATACAATAAAGAACAATTCAAGACTCATAGACTTACTAGAAAAAATAGCAACAATCAAATATATACAATACCCCCAAGGAAGATTCATTACATGCATAAATAATAAATGCCAAAACAAGCACTATTCCTGGATCTATCTCGTTAATGGAAAAGCACCAATGGTAAGTGTAGATAACTACATCCTAAAAGAAGAAGCACAAATAGAGTTTATATACATAAAAAATAGTGAAGCCATGAAATACTTTGAATAAAAAACAAAGATTATTGATTAAACCTGGAAATTGGAAATTCTAATAGAAAATACACTCCAAGACAAGTCAAAACAAAAAATTCCTCAAAACTAAAGCCCATTTAGAATATCAACTAGGAGAAAACAAAAAAATCCAAAATCAAGAAGAAGATAAGACAAAAAGTAGTGCATACCAAACTTTACATTCAAATCTAAAGTCTCAAGCTCCATTCCTTATCATATGAAAGAGAAAAAGTAGTCCATATCCAAAACCTGCAGCAAAGAAAAAAAGAGAAAAAACATAAGTAAAATTTATAAATAGATAACCACTCCACCTAAATGCGGCAACGCAGTTCTAATCACCTTCCAAGAAGGCATGCCAAGCATCCTAGAGGTGCTTGGAAGTGCTTGAACACTAGATTCAAGCACTGGTAGGAGTCTAGGCTGAGAGGCTACTTGCCAAAGCAAGAAGCCTTGCGACAAATAATCGTGGTTCCCGTTGATCCTGCGGGAGGCTGCTGCTATGGGAGTCCGACTAAGCCATGCAAGTCTAGGAGGCTTTGCCTCCTGGCGGACTGCTCAGTAACACGTCGACAACCTACCCTAGGGTCAGGGATAACCTCGGGAAACTGAGGATAATCCCTGATAAGGGATGAGTTCTGGGATGACTCATCCCTCAAAGCTTCGGCGCCCTAGGATGGGTCGGCGGCGGATTAGGTTGTTGGTGGGGTAACGGCCCACCAAGCCTAAGATCCGTACGGGCGCTGAGAGGCGGAGCCCGGAGAGGGACTCTGAGACACTAGTCCCAGCCCTATGGGGTGCAGCAGGCGCGAAACCTTTACAATGCGCGCAAGCGTGATAAGGGGACTCCCAGTGCCTCCTCACCGAGGAGGCTTTTGTCCACTGTAAAAAGGTGGACGAATAAGGGGTGGGCAAGACCGGTGCCAGCCGCCGCGGTAACACCGGCGCCCCAAGTGGGAGCCGCGATTATTGGGCCTAAAGCGTCCGTAGCCGGCTAGGTAAGTGCTCTGTGAAATCATCCAGCTCAACTGGATGGCGCGCAGGGCATACTGCCTGGCTCGGGACCGGGAGGGGCCAGGAGTATTCCAGGGGTACCGGTAAAATGGGATAATCCCTGGAGGACTACCGGTGGCGAAGGCGCCTGGCCAGAACGGATCCGACGGTGAGGGACGAAAGCTGGGGGAGCAAAGGGGATTAGATACCCCTGTAGTCCCAGCCGTAAACGCTGCGGGCTAGGTGCTGCGCGACCTACGGGGCCGCGCAGTGTCGAAGCGAAGGCGCTAAGCCCGCCGCCTGGGGAGTACGGTCGCAAGGCTGAAACTTAAAGGAATTGGCGGGGGAGCACACAAGGGGTGCGGCGTGCTGTTTAATTCGATTCAACGCGGAGCACCTCACCAGGGGCGACGGCAGGATGAAGGTCAGTCTGAAGGGCTTACCTGACGAGCCGAGAGGAGGTGCATGGCCATCGTCAGCTCGTGCCGTGAGGTGTCCACTTAAGTGTGGCAACGAGCGAGACCCGCGCCTCTATTTGCCAGCGCGCTCTGCGGAGCGAGCGGGCACTATAGAGGGACTGCCCTGGAAACAGGGAGGAAGGAGCGGGCGACGATAGGTCCGTATGCCCCGAATCCCCTGGGCTACAAGCGCGCAACAATGGCAGGGACAATGGGATGCAACCCCGAGAGGGGAAGCCAATCCTCGAAACCCTGCCCTAGTTCAGATCGAGGACTGCAACCCGTCCTCGTGACGCCGGAATCCCTAGTAATCGGGGTTCACCATGCCCCGGTGAATGTGTCCCTGCTCCTTGCACACACCGCCCGTCAAGCCAACCGAGCTGGGTTTAGGTGAGGACCTCTCTTCGGAGAGGGACGAACCTAGGCTTGGTGAGGTGGGCTAAGTCGTCACAAGGTACCTGTAGGGGAACCTGCAGGTGGATCACCTCCATTACAAAATTTTAAGCCTAGGCTCCTACCATTATTTTTATACTCATAAAGGGATTTGGATGGGCCCGTAGCTCAGCCTGGAAGAGCGCCGCCCTTGCAAGGCGGAGGCCTCGGGTTCAAAATTTCCTCTACAGATAGAGGAAATGAATATCCCGACGGGTCCATGCCAAATCCTATCACAATTATTCAAAAAGGATGTGCCATCACAAGCATGGCATATCCAATGGCCTAGAGCTTTATGCTTGATGAGGCCGCTCATAGGCAAGACCCACTTAAGCTGTCAGGTGGATGGCTGGGCTCGGATAGGCGAGGAAGGACGTGGCAAGCTGCGATAAGCCTGGGGGAGCCGCATGCAGGCCTTGAACCCAGGATCTCCGAATGGGACTTCCCAGCCCTCCTGGGCTAGCCTCCTTAGAGGCGGCGAACGCGGGGAAGTGAAACGTCTCAGTACCCGCAGGAAAAGAAACCAAATGGGATTCCCTGAGTACCGGCGAGGGAAAGGGGAGTAGGGCAAACCGAATCCTCCTCCGCGAGGAGTGGGGAGATGTGGAGTTGTAGGACCCCCGTTAGGGATGGTTAGCAACTGATCCGAAATCCCCTGGAATGGGGTGCCACAGAGGGTGAAAGCCCCGTAGGAATAGGTTGCTAACACCCTGGGGTGTTCCTGAGTAGCGTCCATTGGCAATTGGGCGTGAAGCTGGGAGACACTAACTTCCAACCCTAAATACTCTCCGAGTCCGATAGCGCACTAGTACCGTGAGGGAAAGCTGAAAAGTACCCTTGACGGGGAGTGAAAAGAGCCTGAAACCTGGCAGCGATAGTTGGACACATGCCTACGGGTATGTGTCGTCCGTTCTGAATAATGTGCCAGGGAGTGTGTCTCTGTGGCGAGGCTAACCCTTCTAAGGGGGGAGCCGTAGCGAAAGCGAAGCCTCGCAGCGCAAGCGAGGAGGGTGGTGTGAAAGCGCCACGAGTCACAGGGACACGACCCGAAGCCGGGCGATCTAGCCCTGGGCAGGGTGAAGCCTCTGTAAAAGGAGGTGGAGGCCCGAAGGGGTTCTGTGGACAAGCGTTCCTCTGACCTGGGGCTAGGGGTGAAAAGCCAATCGAGCCCGGGGATAGCTGGTTCCCACCGAAATTGGCCGCAGTCAAGCCCTAGGCAAGTGTGCCAGAGTTGTAGAGAGACGGATTGGGGGTTTAGGGGCCTAACCGCCTCGGCTCCCAGTCCAACTCCGAATGCTCTGGCCACGAAGGCCTAGGAGACGGGGCTCCGGGGTAAGCTTGGAGTCCGAGAGGGGAACAACCCAGACCATGGTTAAGGCCCCTAAGTGCTGGCTAAGTGTTAAAGGGTAAAGGAGGTCTACCTCCTAAGACAGTGGGGATGTTGGCTTAGAAGCAGCCATCATTTAAAGAGTGCGTAACAGCTCACCCACCGAGGAGGTAGGCGCCGAAAATGGACGGGGCTAAGCCAGCCGCCGAGACCATGGACCCCCGCAAGGGGAGTGGTAGGTGGGCGTCCTGCTAGGGTCGAAGTGTGGCCGAGAGGCTGCATGGACCTGGCAGGAATGAGAATCCTGGCGGTAGTAGGAGCAGAGCATTGTGAGAATCAATGCCGCCGAAGGGGCAAGGGTTCCTTGGCAATGCAGTTCAGCCAAGGGTAAGTCGGTCCTAAGGCAGGCCCTAACTGGAGCCTGTCGAAAGGGAAGCAGGTTAATATTCCTGCACTATCCTGGTAGGTGCGGCAACGCAAGCCTCTCAGCTCTGCCTCGGGATAGGTCCACCACGATGAGTGGTCAACCGGGATAGGCCTGTGGAGTCTCGTAATGAGGAGAAGCAGGTCAAACCGGGATGAGCTCCCTTTGGGAGTTGGACTGATTCCTGGGGCCCGTGAAAAGGCTGAGAGGAGCGATCCAGGATAACCGTACCCAGAACCGGCACAGGTGCCCCTAGCCGAGAAGGCTAAGGCGTGAAGGAGTTAATCCACCCGAGGGAATTCGGCAAATTAGCCCCGTGTCTTCGGTGGAAGGGGTCCCTGCTCTTGAGTAAAGAGCAGGGCGCAGTGACAAGGGGGGCCCGACTGTTTAACAAAAACGTAGGCTCCTGCAAAGCGGAAACGCCTAGTATAGGAGCCGACGCCTGCCCAGTGCCAGTACCTTAAGCTCCCTTTCAAGGGAGTGAAGGGCTGGTAAACGGCGGGAGTAACTATAACTCTCTTAAGGTAGCGAAATACCTTGTCGGTTAAATGCCGACGCGCATGAAGGCGTAACGAGGTCCCCACTGTCCCCGGGTGGAACCCTCCGAAAACTCCATCCTGGTGCAAAGGCCAGGGACTCCCAGTGGGAAGCGAAGACCCCGTGAAACTTTACTGCAGCCTGCCGTTGTAGTATAGGCATCGATGTATAGAGTAGGTGGGAGCTGTTTGAGGTGTCACTCGCTAGGGTGGCACTTAGGCGCAAGTGTAACACCACCCATCGGTGTCTATACTGCTCACCCCTCTTATGAGGGGGACAGCGGTTGGTGGGCAGTTCGGCTGGGGTGGCACCCCGCTGAAAAGGTATCAGCGGGACCCAAAGGTCAGCTCAGACGGGATGGAAACCCGTCGTAGAGTGCAAGGGCAAAAGCTGGCCTGACTGGATCTCGAACAAGAAGGGATCCAGGCCCGAAAGGGGGGCCTAGCGAACCCCAGTGTGCCCCGTAGTGGGGCCCTGGGATGATCGAAAAGTTACTCCGGGGATAACAGAGTCGTCGCGCCCGAGAGTTCACATCGACGGCGCGGTTTGCTACATCGATGTCGGCTCTTCCTATCCTGGCCGTGCAGAAGCGGCCAAGGGTGGGGGTGTTCACCCATTAAAAGGGATCGTGAGCTGGGTTCACAACGCCGTGAGGCAGTTGGTTTGATATCTACTGGGAGTGCTTGGTGCCTGAGGGGAAGGAGGCTCTAGTACGAGAGGAACGAGCCTCCGGCGCCACTGGTCTACCGGTTGTCCTACAGGGCAGGCCGGGCAGCTACGCGCCAAGGGGATAAGTGCTGAAGGCATCTAAGCACGAAGCCCTCCCCGAAAAGAGGCACCATGGCCGCCCCTAGAAGAGGGGGTTGATAGGGATGGGGTGTAAGCACCAAGGCTTCGGCCGAGGTGTTCAGCCCGCATCTACTAATAAGGCCACTATGGGTCTTGTCTGTGAGCGGCTTCCTCATCTTAATTCTCTAGATGTATATTGTTCTTCTTGCTAGAAAATTAAGATTAAACAAAATATGAAACTCTTCGGAAATTTTTCTATTTCTAGATAGGAAGAGTTAAAAATATTTGAATAGTCTTTGAGTGTATGAAGGGTCTTTATAGGAAGATAAAGGGCAGAATAACTGAGTCAAGATTTAAGGAATGGTTAGATAAGCATGGTATTCCTTATTGGTATATTCAACAAGATCTTAAGACTTTTTCTCTGTCTATTAAGAAAATGTTTGGGGTGAAGAGGCCTGATTTTATGATTTTGATTCCTAATATTGGGTTTATTCTTGTGGATGTAAAATATAAGAGATTGGTCCATGGTTACAAAAAGTTTCCCTTAGATGTTGAAGAGGTTGCTAGGTATTCTAGTCTTCAGAGATATTTTAATTTACAGGTTTGGTATGTTATCTCAAATGAGGATTATAACTATAAGACCTGGTTCTGGATTCCTGTATCAAAAGTGCTGGAAGAGGGTAAAATGAGGAGGTTTACTTCTAGTAGGTCTGGTGAAGAGTTTTTTGCTATCCCTATTACTAGTTTTATTCAGATTGCTGATGATGACTCATTAGAGAGGTTGTTTTCTAAGTGTTTTATTGGTGAGAGAGGCTCATGATAACTTAGAGTGGAAGACTATGTATTCTTTCTATCAATAATAAAAATAATCTATTACTCTTCCCTGGGGACTATAAGTCTAGAAGCATATGAAAAAGAATACATGATTTATGGACCAAAACTTTTATTAATCTCTTTTCTATGATTGGCTTTATGTTAATCCTTGGTATTGAAAGCACGGCTCATACGCTTGGAGTGAGTATTGTAGAGAGGCATGGAGAGAGATATGTTGTTAGGAGTAATGAAAAGAGGGTTTATACTACTCATGGTGAGGGATTGATTCCTGCAAAGATCTCTGAGCATCATATAAGCGTGATTGATGAGCTTTTCAGGGATGCTTTGGGAAAGGCAAGCGTGATGCTTGATGATATTGATCTTGTTGCTTATAGTATTGGTCCTGGGATTGGTCATACCTTGAGGATTGGTGCAGCTATTGCTAGGTCTATTGCTTTACAGAGGGGTAAGCCTGTTGTAGGGGTGAATCATTGTATTGCTCATCTCGAGGTTGGAAGGGTTTTAACTCCTGCTAGGGATCCTGTGTTGCTATATGTTTCTGGTGCTAATACTCAGATCATTGCTTTTGATGCTGGTAGGTATAGGATTTTTGGTGAAACTCTCGACATGGGTGTTGGTAACTTTATTGATAGTATTGGTAGGCTCTTGGGTATTGGTTTTCCTGCTGGTCCAAGGATAGAGGAGCTTGCAAGAAAAGGCGAAAGATACATTGAGCTTCCATATACTATTAAGGGTATGGATATCAGTCTTGGTGGGCTTTATACTAATATCAAGCAAAAGATTGAGTTAAAGAAATATAGAATAGAGGATCTTGCTTATAGTATTCAGGAAACGGTTTTTGCAATGCTTATAGAGGCTGCTGAACGAGCCATGGCTCATACAGGGAAGGATGAATTATTGCTTGGTGGTGGCGTTGCTTGTAATTCTCGTCTACAAGAGATGGCTAGGATTATGACTAAGGAGAGGGGTGCTAAGAGTTTTGCTCCAGAAAAGCAATTCTTGCTTGATAATGCTGCAATGATCGCTATTACTGGTGGAATGATGCATGCTGCTGGCGTTCAACCATTGAAGCCTAGAGATATGATCATTAAGCCTTATCAAAGAACAGAGGAAGTAGAGGTCATTTGGAGATAATCACATTCTCGCTATTCTTTTTAATTGTTTTAATTCTTTTTCTTTTCCCTTCCAATCAAGTGCATGTTCTAGGACTTCTATGATATTGCTCACTGGTATTATCTTTATTTTTTCTTTTATTTCTCTTGTTATTTTTATATCCTCTATGTTTGTTTTTGGTACTATTACTCTTTTGATCCCTGCTTCCGCTGCTGCTAGGATCTTTGCTGATACTCCTCCAACTGGTAGTACTTCTCCTCGCACTGTTAGGCTACCAGTCATTGCTACATCTTGCTTTACAGGGATCTTTCTCAATGCAGAGATTATTGCTGTTGCTACCGCTATGGATGCTGAGTCTCCTTCTACTCCTTCATATGTCTGGAGGAACTGTACATATAGACTATAATTCTTCATTATTTTTCCGTAACACTTCTTTATGACTGCTGAGACGTTCTTTACTGCTTCCTTTGCGATCTCTCCTAGTCTACCAGTTGCAATGATCTCTGTCTCTTTGCCTCCAGGAGTGACTTCTGCTTCTATTGGTAGGACTATTCCAGAATAGCTCTCTTTGCTACCAACCACTGCTAGTCCGTTTACTCTTCCAATCCTTGATCCCTTGGTGGTTATTACTTCATAGTCTTTTTTCTGTTCAATATATCTATCTGCTAATTGTTTTTCTAGACTTCTAGCTATGCCTAATGCTTTATATACATGTTCTGGTTTAACTATCTCTGATCCCTCCTCAACTGCTATGTCTCCTGCTGCTCGAACAATGCCCCCTAATTCTCGGAATCTTACTGTTAAGTGATTCTTTCTCTCACTCATTCTTCTAGCTTGCCATAAGATTACTTTCACTGCTTCTCTGGAGAAGTGTGGGATTCTTCCATCTCTTTTTACTTCTTGTGCAACAAAGAATGCTATCTTTCTCCTGTTCTCTGGTGTGTCTAGCATCTCTGTATTCATATACACTTCATACCCATAACCCCTAATCCTTGATCTAAGAGCTGGATGCATATGTTTCAAGGAGTCAAGGTTTCCGGCTGCTACTAATATAAAGTCACATGGAGCAGGAGTTGTTCTAACCATTGCTCCTGCTGATCTTTCGCTTTGCCCCGTTATTGGATACTTCTTTTCTTGCATTGCTGTTAGTAATTCTTGTTGTAGCTCTAATGGTAATGTTGAGATCTCATCTATAAATAATACTCCTTGATGTGCTCTATGAATCATGCCTGGTATTACTCTTTGATGTGCTGGTGTGCCTAATCCTCCACTCTGAAATGGATCATGTAGTACGTCTCCTAGTAGGGAGCTACTCCTAGCTCCTGTTGCATCCATAAATGGAGCTATCTTTTTCTTAGAATTATCTATTAATAGTTTAGGAATATTTGTCTGTTGGATCATACGTCTCCCCATGTTCAGATAGAATATGAATCCTACTAATAGAAAGATTCCCCCCAAGAAGAATGCTGCGAACATTATATCTGAGTTATAATAAGCCCTAGCCCACCATGGAGCAATCATGGCTAGTAGTGTTGCTATGAACAGGAATATGGATTGGGATCTATAACCACTCATGCTTTGTAGTTTTGCTCTTAGCACTATTTCTTTTCCCTTCCCAGCTGGAACTGTGGTTATTATTGGCTGGTTTTCATCTGCTGGATTTGGAAATGCCAAGAAGTCTAACAATCTCTGTTTTGGTAATAGTTCTGCGAGAGCCATTCCAAGCATTGATTTACCTGTCCCAGGCTCTCCTATTAATAATATATGCCTCCTTTGTTTTGCTGCTTTTCTCACTATTTCTACTGCTTGTTCTTGTCCTATCACTTGGTCTATTAGCCTCTTTGAGACTTTTAGCTCAGCTGTTGTTCTAAACTTTAAACCACCTAGATCATCATCCTCTATTCTTTTCTTGTTCGTCTTCTTGTTTATTTTTTTCTTTGATCTCTTCTTCATCTTTGGCATATATTAGAAGAATTATTTGCATTATATAAAGATTTTGGAGTCTTTCCAAGTGATAATAGAAATCATTTAGAAAAAGTGAAAAAAGATTGATTAAGAATAATCCCTTTATCCAAGTTATGGATGATAAAACACTCCTATTCATAGGTATAATTACAATGATTATAGGGGTTATAATGATGAATTTCTATAATAGTAGGAATGATGATTCCTTCTCGATTATCACTGGTAGAGTGGTTCATGCAGAGATAAAGGGGGATATGCTGTTCTTAGAAGTTGTGCGCAATACTACTAATAAGCTAATAGTTTATAACTATAAGGGCGCTCTCCCAGATAAGGGTTCATTTGTGATTGCAAAAACCCCAAAAAAGAATGAATTAATAATCGCTCAGGATATTATAATAAGATAGGAATAGGATAAAATATAAAAGTATGAATTCATATTCTATATGGGCGCAATGACCCAGGTGAACACCCACTGAGCAATGCAATGATGAACGGTAGTAATTGGGGAGCGCCCATATTTAATGGATTAATCTAATGGATTATTATAAGATAAAATGATTAAGGAACTGAAAAGGGAGAAGTGGACACATAAGGGAATGAATGGAAGATTATTAGTTATCAGTGGATCATATGAATATATCGGTACACCCCTACTTGTAGGATTAGCAGCCTATAGAACAGGAATTGATCTACTCCACATTACTAGTCCAGAACTTAGCGCTATGGCCACTGCTGTAAATCTACCTGAAGCAATAATTCATGTATTAAAAGGAAAATACATATCTAGGAGGCATTATAATGAGATAACTAGGCTTATAGATACTGTTGATGCAGTTGTTATTGGGAATGGTATTAGTAAAAACAAGGAAACATTAGAAACTGGTAAAAGGATCATAAGATATCTTGTTGAGCATGAAAAAAGAGCAGTAATTGATGGTGATCTATTAATAGGGGGTATGAATGCTTCTAAGAACATTGTTTTGACTCCACATGCAGGAGAGCTTGAGAGAATGATTAATAGAGATGTATCAATTGATATCAATGATAGAAAGAGACTAGTAATGTATGCTGCTCAAAGTATTAGTGGGATTGTTCTCTTAAAGGGAGCAATAGATGTTATTAGTGATGGATTTTCTGTTTATTTAAACAAGACTGGTTGTCCAGAGATGAGTGTCGCTGGAACTGGTGATGTATTAGCAGGTATTATTGGCGCATTACTAGCTCAAGGAGTTGAACCATTAAGAGCAGCAATACTTGGAGCAAGAATTAATGGTATTGCTGGAATGCTTGCAAGAAGAGAGAAGGGTATAAGTCTAATAGCCCGAGATGTCATAGAGAATATTCCAAGAGCAATAAAAAAGATTTAGGCCTAGCCAAACATTGATTTATAGGATGTATCTTCCTCTTCCTTTTTCACTTTCCTTATAGCTTTCAAGAAGTCTTCTAGTTTCACGCTATATCTATTAGCTCTTATAGCATAATATCCTGCTTCTGTGCAAACCGCTTTTAGATCAGCCCCACTCATTCCCTTTGTCAGATCTGCTAGTTTTTCTAGTTTAATATTCTTGGCAAGATTCATTTTTCTTGTGTGAATCTTTAATATCTCTAGTCTCGCATCTCTATCTGGTAGGGGTACTTCTATTAATCTATCAAGCCTCCCTGGCCTAGTTATTGCTGGATCTAATATGTCTGGTCTATTGGTTGCTGCTATTACTTTTACATTTCCAAGACTCTTAAATCCATCTATCTCTGCTAGGAGTTGCATAAATGTTCTCTGAACCTCTCTCTCACCACTCGTTCCTATCTCTATACGCTTAGCTGCTAATGCGTCTATCTCATCTATAAAAACAATGCTTGGAGCTCTTTCTCTTGCAAGTTGGAATACCTCTTTTACTAATTTTGCTCCCTCTCCTATAAACTTTTGTACTAGTTCAGATGCAACTATCTCTATGAATGTTGCATGAGTACTCGTGGCAACTGCTTTGGCTAGTAGTGTTTTTCCCGTTCCTGGTGGACCATACAAGAGAACTCCTTTTGGAGGCTCTATTCCAACTCTTCTAAATAATTCTGGCTTTTTTAGTGGTAATTCTACTACTTCTCTAATCTCTCTTATTTGTTCTTTTAACCCCCCAATATTTCTCCATGGAACATTTGGCTTTTCTATTATCACAAATCTCTCGACATCAAAACTCTTTACCTTGGGGGCTCTCTCTACTATTGAAAGGTTCTTCTGCTCTACAAATACACTATCCCCTGGTCTTAGATCCTTTATATTAGGAGCAATGTTTACCAGGAAACTATTACCATTTGGAAGCCTTATTATAGCCCTCTCTCCCAGGATCTGTGAAACCTCTGCTAATAATAATGCAGGGGCTTTAAACCTTTCTAATTCTTGCTTTAGATGGTTTATTGTCTCTCTTAGGATCCTATTCTCTTCTTCTAATTGTGAAGCATACATTGTATATGAAAAATAGTTTTCAATATCCTTTTTCTTTGTATTATTCTTAGCCATATTCATGGAAAAGCACTCCTATTTAAAAATTTTAGTACTATTTCTATCTATTTACAATCTATGGATCTCATGTATTACTTTTATCATGGATAAAACACTGAGAATCATTACAAGTATGTTTTCCACTCCTACTGGTAGACCAGTTGAAAAAAGAGAATAGTTCTTATTTAAGCCTATTAATGCTGCTATGAATACTGCTGCAAAGAGTATAAGTAATACAATTAAAGCTACTAGGAGTTTCTTTTTATAGACATAATGATTCATAAGACTACTATCGAGTAGTTATATATAAATTTTTTGCTTCTCCAAGCCTCTTCAATGCAAACATCTTTTCCTTATCCCCTACCCTCGCATTTTTAATGGCCTCTTCAAGAGTAATAATTGTATTATCATATAGATCCCTCCTAACAGGGAAGGGATATCCATCTTTCCCTCCATGAGCAAAACTATAAAGAGCTGGATCAGTCCTACTCGGAGGTGCATCATATATAATCTCTGCTACTAGTGATAATGCTCTCAAAGCTGTTTTCCCAATTCCAGGTGTTAATATTAATTCCTTAAAATCTCTAGGATTAATAGATTCAAGTCTTTTTAAATGTTCTATTGCTCTGGGTGATAGGTCTCTCATTGTTAAACTATGTCTATGGGGCATTACTAGTTCACCATTCCTTAGTCTTGCCTGATTATCCACTAGTAACCATTCATTAATCTCATCTACTGCTTTTAGTATATATTTTCTATTATTCCTACTCTCCTTAGATGTAAGGTTTAATACATCTTTTTCTATTCTATGCGTGACTATACCTGTATGTGGCTCTTCTATTCCACTATTCTTATAATACCAATGGTATCTCCTCGCGAGACCAGTAATAGTATTCATGCCCTGTTGTACCACTATCCATCTTGCATGTTCATCAAATATAAATACATGATGATATAAATCATATCCATCCTGTAGTGCATTATTATCAATCCTTGCTGCAAGTCTACTAGAATCTAAGAGATATTCATACTTAGACTCTATTCCAAGCATTTCTGAACCCTTCATTATTTCTCTAGGCGTCTTATGTGCACTACCCTTCCCACCAGCAATAAATATTCCTAAATCCCTATTCTTTAATCCTTCTTTTAATGCTCCAAGAGTAGTTGTTGTTAATCCACTACTATGCCAGTCAAACCCTAACACATTTCCAAGTGCTTGAAACCAGTATGCATCACTAAGCCTTTTCAATAATTCTTCTTGATTATAATTTAGAACTATTGCTTCTGCTATAGCCCCCGCTAGTTTTTTCATTCTTTCAAATAACCATCTAGGGGCATGCCCATGATGCAATGGTAGTATAGCTGTAGATGTCCTAGGCATATAAATAGATTAAACTATCATATATAAATCTTTTATCACTATTTGTCCAGTGAAAATATAGAAAAATTTTTTAAATAGGTTGGACTGCCATTCATTAAAGCCCCCGTAGCTTAGCTGGAAGAGCGTGCGGCTGTTAACCGCAAGGTCCCCGGTTCAAGTCCGGGCGGGGGCGCACTCATTCATGGCCCCGTAGCTTAGCCTGGTGGAGCGCTCGACTGATAATCGAGAGGTCCGGGGTTCAAATCCCCGCGGGGCCATATAAAAGCCGAGGTGATATTATAGCAGAAGACCATCTGGTAGAACTAATAAAAAAAGAAATAGAAGAAATGAAGGATCACCTCTTAAAGTATTGTGGTTCTTATGATCTATACAAGATTAAAGCAGAAAAAAATATACTTAAAGAAGGAGAATTAAAGAACAACAGAGATATAAGTATAAGAGGGGTTAATTATAAGAAGACAAGTAAGGGGGTTGTCATAACAATACCAGAAATCGACTGGCAGAAAGAGTTTAATAATTCTTTTCTAATCTTGCAAGTCTCATATATACTAGATCAAGGATCAAATAAAGAGGAGGTTATTGGAAGAATTCTTCAGATCACTACAATAACTGAAGAAAAAGATAATCCTACTTTATCAGTAGAAAACTATACGTTCTATAAAAATACCCTAATTTATTGTTCTACACTCCCATGATAACAATCATATAATCATAAATGCTTGGGATGTAATTCCTTTTTGAGTCTTAATTCTTTTATATGTTGAATCTTTGTTGCTATAAGCTTGTCTAGGTCTTCTCCCACCTCTTCTAGCAATATACCTGCATGTTCTCCTCCTAGGAGGTGTGGCAATATTACATAATCTGCTCCCGCCTTATATAATCCTAGTGCTTCTTCAACTGTTTGAGCTGTAACAATGATTATTAAGTCTTTATTGATCTTTTTTCCCTTTTCTATTAAGAACAAGTTGTCCCTCATGCTTGGAGCAGTGGATATTATCATTTTCGCCTTCTTCAGGTTTAGCTCTTCTAGTGTCTCTGGATCAGATATGTCTCCATATACACAGGGTATTCCATGTTCTATTAGTCTAGAGATAACATCTGGGTTATAATCAACAACTATGAAGTCTTTCTTCATTCTTATCAATCTTCGTAGTATTCCATAGCCAAGCCTGTCATATCCTATTAATATTACTTCATGTCCTCTTGGTTTTAATTCTCTATCAGGAGTGGGGGATCTCCTAAAGATTTTCTCTATCATTCTTAGTGCTGGTTTAAATATCTTGTAAGTCATGTATCTATACTTGAAGCTATAAGGAGTTATGCTCATAGTTATAATAGCGGCTAGGATTCCTAGTGAGTAAAAATTATTATCTATGTGCCCAAGTACTAGTCCTTGTGTTAATAGTATTAGTGCAAACTCTGAGACCTCCCCCATTATAGAACCAGAAAAGAATGCTGTCTTTGATGTATAGCCAAACACCATTGTAATCAATCCAATTATAATGGGATTAAGGATTAATGCTAATAGTACTACTATGAGTAATGGCCTCCATATCATGGATAATTGGACCAATGAAAAACTTAATCCTAGAGACACAAAGAATAATACCATAAAGAAGTCTTTTAATGGTTTTACTCTTCCACTTATCTCAACACTATAGGGGAGGTTTCCTAGTAATAAGCCTGCAAGGAAGACTCCTATGCTCATAGGGAAGCCGATAATTGGGAATATAATGGCAAATATCATTGCTATACCTGTTGATAAGACGAATAATAACTCTGTATTAGTGGCTGCTTGTTTAAACATTAATGGTAATAATAACCTTGCTAGGAGTAGTATTACGAATAATAATGTAAGATTGCGTATTATTGGTATTATTCGTATTATATGTGCAAGATTATTTGTATTTGCGAGTATTGTTAAACTAGTTATTGCTATGAAGTCTTCCATTAAGAGTATTCCTACAACGATTCTTCCATGTAATGTGTCTAGCTCCTTATTGTCAGATAATAGTTTTATGACCACCATTGTACTACCAAAGCTTAGCATTAATCCAAAATATATTGGCTGCATGCCCGTTAACCCTATAAGGTTTGCAACAAAGTATCCAATACTAAACGAGAGACCCATCCTTGCTAATCCTCCAAGAGTAGCTATGAGCCCAACTCTTTTAAGTCGGGATATGTCTACTTCTAATCCAACGCTGAATAATAGGAAAGCAATTCCTATCTCTGAGAACAGTCTTATCAATTCCTGGTTGCTCACAGGATCAATAAAACCCAGTATTGGGCCAATAATAATGCCTGCTAATACATACCCAATTATTAATGGTTGTTTCAGAAGAGAGGATATATAAGCTAGTATTGCTCCTGAACCAATGATTATTGCTATTGCTGTAAATGTGTTTATTTCCAATGCCCTCACCTCTCTCTAGGATTTATTTGGATAGTTGTTCTTTATAATATTTTTCTATTTCATTAATAGTTGTGATCTCTCTTGGAGATCTATCCTCTCTTATCTTTATTATTCTTGGGAATCTTAGTGCATATCCAGAGTCATAGCTTGGGCTTTTCTGGATTTCTTGATATGTAACTTCTACCACTATTTCTGGTCTTAGTATAACCATCTTTCCTTTTTCTTCTATTATTAATGGTTTTAATATCTCTGTTAATTCATCATAGCTCAGTCCTTCTTCTCTCTTTTCTTTTAATCCTGTTGATACTTTTCCAATGGATAAATAGTTACCAGTGACAGGGTCTAGACATGCCACATAATAACTGCTAAGCCAACGACTTCTTTTTCCTTCTCCCCATTCTGCACCAACTATTACTAGGTCTAGGCTCTCAGCAGTTGGTTTTAGTTTCATCATGTATCCAACCCTGCTCCCGGGTTTGTATGGTGCGTTCAATGCTTTAAACATTATTCCTTCATTACCCTTTCTTAAGGATTCTTCATAGAACTCATTTGCTTCTTCTTCATTTTTAACTATTCTCTGAACCGCTAGTCTTAATATTCCTTGTTCTGGTATTATCTTTTCTAGAATTGCTCTTCTCTCTTTGAAGGGTTTTTTTAATATTGTTTCCCCGTTATAATACACAATGTCAAATACGTGTAACTCTACTGGTATTTTTCTCACCATTTCTGATATATTGTATTTCCTCTTTATTCTTTGACTAATATTTTGGAAGGGTAGGAATTTACCAGTGCTAGAATCAACTCCTACACATTCAGAATCGATTATAAAGCTATCAGCATTAATCTTTTTCACTCCTTCTACCACGTCTGGGAATTGCTTTGTAACATCTTCTAATCTCCTCGTATAGATAACTATCTTATTATCCTTCTTGTGGATTTGCATTCTAAAGCCATCATACTTATATTCAACCGCTGCTGGAGTACCAACCGTTTCTAGTGCTTCTGTAGCATTATCTGCTTTCTGTGCGAGCATCACTCTTATAGGCCTTCCGGGTACCAATTCTAATTTTGATAATCCTCTTAATCCTTGCTTATATAGCCTAATTGCTAGTTCTCCATAATCATTTAATATATTGTATGCATCCTCTATGTATTCTATTAGTTTATTATATATCTCTCTAGGATTATTAGTTATGAATGTTTCCTGCTCCTTGATAGACCCAGAGTTTAATAATTCATTTATCGCTAGTTCTCTCGAAGACTTTGAGGGTATTAATGGATTACCACAACTCATACACTTATCACTAGCTGGCACAACTGCTCCACAATGTTTACACTTATAGAATATCTCTTCTGGCAGGGGTGAGAAGGCCCATGTTATTGCATCTCTCAGTATGCCTCCTGCTATTCCTACTCTTAGCTCTCCCAGGACTGTTCTAACAATATATCTTGCTTCTAGTGGGGAAGCATTTAGTAATAGATCTGAGAGATATGCAAGTTTTTTATCAATAGTTCCTTCTCCTTCTAGTGATGCAATCTTTTGTAAGTTGGTTAAGACATCTCTTACTCCTAGCTTCTTGCTGAAAAGTGTTGCTTGTCTCTTTCTCTGGGAGTATTCCTCTGCTACTAGGCCTAGATCCCCCAGCCTAGCCCATCTAGACTCAATGATACTAATCTTTTCTCCACTAATCTTTGATATTGTTCTTATTACGAGCTTAGATGCAACACCTATCTCTCTGGGATCCCACTCTGGAAATGCTCTTCCTTGTAATAGTAATATCACTGGTTCAAGGTCTTCGAGAGTACAGGATCGCAAAAATCTTGCAACAAGAAATGTTTTTTCTAACCTTTTACTCGTTTTCTCTAGTTCTTGGTATAGCTCCGCTAGTTCTCTATATTGTCTCATACAATATTTGAATTATCCTCCTAATTTTTAAAGGTTTCTAAATATGTTAGACAATTCTTTTCTCCTTGTCGTTGTCCAATACCCATATCTCTTGATTTATCTCTTCTCTCTTTGTAACGAGTAGCCTATTATCTCTCAGTGGGACAACTATCCATTTCTCTTTTTTCCCATCATCATCTAGAAGCACAAGGCTATACTTTTTTGTTTCTTTTCCCTTCATATCCTTATAGTTATAGATATAGAATCTTCCCTTTCTTTTCAATATTCTATATTCTTTCTTATTTTTTGCTAACACCCTTGAAGAATGCTCCATTTTTCCTATAATCTTCCACTAGTTTAAGTAATGGTTTTGGCATTGCCCCTTTTTCATATGCTTTCATCCTCGCATATAATGTTATGGTATACTGGTCTACTCTTCTTGGGCAATCATGGTTATGCATCCTTGTTAATGGCCTCGCAAATACGAGCATTGTTGGCTTATTTATGCTTGCCATATGGATTACTCCTCTTGGGAGTAGTGCCTCTAAGGATAAGTATTTTCTTAAAGAATCCTTCTCATTGCATATACCAATCCTTTTACACTTTTCTATATTCCTTCTTGCTTTTTCTATTATTTCTTCTCGCTTCATTTTCCATTACCTATAACTAATGATCTTTCCAGGGCTTAGTATATTATTATAATCATATGTATCTTTTAGCTTTCTATACCGATTCTTTATGCCTGGCGGTACATATTTCTTTTTCAACAGACCATAGCCATGTCCTCCAGGAATAGATGAATGTAACAGCAAAGAATCATAAAAATCTCTTAGATGAGAGATATCATTATTCTTGATATATACATGCATATATCCATCTAGATAATGAAGCATTGCTGGCATGCCCTTCTTATGTATATTATTTAACGCCTCGAATGCATAATTCCTACTAATAATAGATTCTTGACTAATATAACCCTTACTCGCCATAGAGAAGTGTAATGATTCAAGCTTCTTCTTTATTGCCATTACTTTCTCATTAGTCTTATACTCCCCAACAGTATCTAGATAGGTCTTTATTAATAACCATGATTCTTCAAATCCAAGCATTCTTGAGGCTAGTGGGGAATATATATCTATAGCAGTTATGCTTGACTCCTTCTCAGCCTTTTTTGCTTCTACTAATAGATCTATGAGCGAGTTATAATTTGTAATTGAATAGCTCCGATAGGTCTTTTTCTCGCTGAGAGCAAGTCTTACCCTAGTAATTATGAACAATGTTCCCTCTGTTCCAAATATTCTTGAAGCATCTTTAAACACATATTGTTTGCCAGTTCCATCTATTGCTTCTACTTCTAATATCTGTGAGTAGAGATAATCAATATCTTGCTCTCTTGAATGTATCCCAGATGCTATGAGGCCACCAATACTTGGCTCTACAAGTGTACAGGGATATATATCTATGTCTAATCCTTCTGGCAGTGATTTTCTCACATCACTAATCCTTGCCCCTGGTTGCATATCCACATATTTCTTATCTATAACTATCTTGTAATCATTCATTGCTGATAGATCTATGAGTATATCACTAGTTATCGCCCCCCCTACATTATTTGTTCCAAATCCCCTAGGTAGAAGCTTGTACCTGTACCTATTAGCATAGTCAATAATCTTTTTTACCTCACTACTTCTCCTTGGTCTTAGAACTATGGAAGGCTTTAAGACTAGTCCTGAGGCATCATAACTATATGCTTCTAATATGTTTGGGCTATTTATAGCTCTTTTTCCTAGGAGCCTTTTGAGATGTTTATATTCCATTTTTCTAGCTTCATGTATAATGTAATATTGTCAATGGTAATAATTGTATGCTTATCTTTCTACCAATAAGTTTTTTTAGTCTATGAAATATCAAGGGGGAGCTTGTAATAATGGCCCCAGCATTTTTTTCTCTTGCTTCTTTTAGTAGAGTATTAGAAGCATTCATAGCTAATCCTGGCGCTGTTTCCTCTATGAATGGTTCGGCTCCACTTATTTCTTCATCACTAACAACATGATGAAAACCCAGAATTGTTAATAATCTTCTAACATCTCTATCTATTCCTAGTTCCCTCTCTGGAAATGAGGGAAAATACATTAGTTTTATGTTTGTCTCTGCTTCTGGTAGCTTTGAGGATTTGTCTAGTAATAATGATTGTAGGGTTATAAAGCACCTAGTTTCTGGGTATGATTCAATTATTGCCCTATATTCATATGGGTCTATAACCACTATACACTTCTCCCTATTTCTCGCTACTTCTCTTATGATTGAATTATTTCTCTCTACTTCTTCTACTAGTTCATTGATCATCCCTAGTTCTAGTAACATGGAGGCATTGCTAAAACTATCCATATCCTTGATCTTTATTCCCATAAACGCGAGAAGTGTGTATAAATCCTCATATAAGCCTGGGATCAGTTTATCAGTAGTGCTTTTCCACAAGTAATATGGCTTGCCAAACATTTTTCCTCTCCCAGTTATATATCTTTGTAGTGGTTATTAATAAATGTTTCTATTCAAGCGTAGTATTAAAACATGGAATAACAAAATTTATAAATCATATTAAACAAAGCTATAATGGGGGGTGGTATGAGTGGTAACAGGATATACGGTTGCAGATGTAATGACTCCAAACCCTATAACTGTTAGTAGTAGTAAAAGCATAAAGGAATGCGCGGAGATAATGACTAATAATAGGATTGGGTGCTTAATAATAGTTGACAAGAACAAGAAGATAAAAGGAATAGTGACTGATGAGGACTTTGTGAGAAAAGCTGTGAGAAACGCATTAAAGCCTGACACTCCTATATCAAGGATAATGATTAGAGATGTTATAACCATTAAACCAGAGGATGACATAGAAAAAGCAATGAGAATTATGAGCAAGAATGATATAAGACATCTACCAGTTGTTAAAAATAATAAATTAGTAGGAATAATCACGGTTAGAGATATTCTAAGAGTGGAACCAGCAATTTTTGAACTAGTCTCAGAAAGAATAAGGATAAGGGGAGAAGAGTTTAAACCAGTTGAAAAAGAATTCATACCTGGCTATTGTGACAAGTGCGGGGAATATTCTGACTTCCTCCTCGTAATAGATGGAGAACTATTATGCCCAAAGTGTAGAAGCGAAAGAATTTAGAACTAAAGCTCACTAATCTTCTTCCTAATTTCTTTATATCTCCTCTCAAGTCTTGCAATAGCATCTATTAGTGCTTTTTGTGGGTCTTTTGTCTTTGTCTCAACTATTATTCTCGCAGTATTTTGTAATGGATGCTCATAGTAGTAACTAGCAGCTTTTATATCTGAATCATTATACAACTCGTCAACCACGAGATTTGGGATTGTGTGCTTATCTCCCTCTATCTCTACTATTAGTTTATGCTTCTTTTTTTCTATTATTTTAACAGCGTTTATCATTTTCAATGAAGGGTTCAATAGATATATTTAAAAATTTTCCCAAAGAAAAGAAATATTTTCAATATTGAAAACAATTTTCTTTGTGAGAGAAAAATTTATAAAGAAACATAGCCATTAGGAGATTAATGAATAAGACAAAGATACTTATCATATTTATAGGAATCATCCTTCTATCCATAATAGGTATAGGAATCGTGAGATCAGCTACTACTATAGAATGCGCAGTGATTAATGGAGAAGAATACTGCTGTAATGAAGAAGACAATGTGTGTGCATGGTTATTCGGAGCTAATTGTAGTAGCACTCCTGATCCTGACTGCTATGTAAAGATTAATGGAACAGTGTATTATGATAATTATCCAATGCCAAACATAACAGTAGAAGCACTACCCATAACAAGTGAAGTAGAAGAAAGGAGCACTCTTAGTAATGCTGTGGGGCACTATGAACTAAAAATAGACCTCCCAGATGATACATATATAAGTGATTATTTAATAGTTGCTCATGGTCCAGGACTAGACTCAAGGGCTGAGAGATTCCCCTACTATTTTTATCCACCACTAACCATATCTCATAATTTCGATCTAAGGAATTCTACTTGTAGTCCTGACTGTACAGATTATAGGGGATTGTGTAGTTATGATTGTTTAGGTTATACTACTGAGACTGGTAGCTGTCAACCAGTGAATGAGGAAATACTAAAAGTTTGTGAAAATAAACCAAAGGGAATGTATGCCTACTGGAAGACAATTGGAAACGAGAAGATATTCGTGAAGTGTTGTGAGGGAAAAGAAAACCTGACAATACCCATACTAAGAGAAAATCTAACTGGAAGCGTTAAGCATTTAGTGAAGCATGAAATAACAGCGAAGCTAGGAGATATACCAGTAAGATTAGTAATACTCACATGGGAGTAAGATGGAAAGATTTTTAATATATTAATCCTTGTTCTTGGTTATGAAAGAAAAAAGCGCTGGACTAGTATTAATATATGATAGAAAAATAGTGCTATTAAAGAGGTCTAAGGGCTATTGGGAATTACCAAAGGGACATATAGAGCAGGGAGAGACAGCTATAGGTGCTGCTATAAGAGAGACAATAGAAGAAACAGGCATAAAAGATTTTGAAATAATTCCTGGCTGGAAGATAAAGATTAATTATAGTTACTGGTTCAAGAGAAAAAAGATAGAAAAAGAAGTAGAGTTTTATATGGCAAGGGTTAAGACATTCCAAGAACCCAAGCCTTCAAGTGAGCATATAGATGCCAGATGGATAGATATAGATCAAGCACTAAGAACTGTTTCTTTTACTGATCTAAAAGAAGTATTACAAAGAGCAAAAGAGTTTATAGATAAAAATGGATGAATTAATCAGGATATTCCCACATGAAAAGATTAGACCAATCCAAAGAGAACTAGCAATAGATGCTTATAGAGCAATGAATAATGGTAGATATCTATTAGCCCACGCTCCTACTGGTATAGGAAAAACAGCTGCTGTCATAACTGCTGCTATAAGAATCGCTAAAAAGAAGGGCTACACAATCTTTTTCTCTACTCCTAGGACTACTCAACAAGAGATAGTCATAAGGACTACTAAGCTAATGAAAAAGAAAGGAGTAGATATAAGTATTGCTGGCATAGTGTCAAAGAAAAGCCTGTGCATGCAAAAAGGCATAGAGGCTCTTAGTGGAAGAGACTTCTATGAGTATTGTGAGGCACTAGTAAAGAATAATGAATGTGTCTATCTTGAAAACGCGCGAAGGATAAATGGAGAAAGAGGTATATGGAGTCATGAAGATATCTATAAACATGCAGAGAAGAATAATATATGCGGATATGAGTATGCGCTACGCATAGCTCGGGATTCAGATATAATAATCCTTGACTATAACTATTTATTCGCCCCCTTTATAAGAAAGCCATTATTCCTCAGGATAAACAAGAAGCTAGAAGAATCAATATTGATAATAGATGAAGCCCACAATCTTATTGATAGGATAAAAGAATTCCATAGTCACAAGCTTAGCTCTAGAACACTTAGACT
Source organism: Candidatus Woesearchaeota archaeon (assembly GCA_021162185.1). Taxonomy (GTDB): domain Archaea; phylum Nanobdellota; class Nanobdellia; order Woesearchaeales; family JAGGZC01; genus JAGGZC01. The sequence goes on from JAGGZC010000077.1 coordinate 22,951, forward strand.
AGCATTAAGAGAAGCAAAGGAATCAGAAAACAAGGAGTTAGAAGAAGACATAATAATGTTATCCTCCATGCTGACAGATTATGAGAAGCTATTACTAGAAAAAAAGAAAAAAGAGGCATACATCACTCGAGAATTCTTTATAGACACTATTAACACATATAAAGACTATGAAAAAATGATAGAAGAACTATGGATCAATGCAGAACATATAAGAATTAGAAAAAAGATAAGCTTTCTTGGAAGAGTAGCAGATTTCCTAGACGAATGGAGAGAAGGAGAAGAAGGCTATATAAGACTTGTAAAGATAAGTGAAGAGGGAAAAAATAGACATATTTCTATAGAAAAACATTGCATAGATGCATCACTATTCAGCAAGGAAGTATTCACAACTGCTCGTGGAGGCGTACTAATGAGTGGAACACTTAAACCAATAATAATGTACAAGGAGTTACTAGGAATAGAGAATGCTGATATAAAGGAATATAAGAGCCCATATCCCGAGGAAAACAAGAAATGGATAATATATGACGGGGTTACAACTAAATATTCTGAGAGAAGAGAAGAGGAATACGAAAAGATTGCAAGAGCAATCTCAATGATCAGTAGTATAGATCAAAACATTGCAGTATTCTTCCCAAGCTATGAGTTTATGGAAAACATTGCTAAAAGGCTAAAGACAGATAAACAAGTCTTTCTTGAATCACCACAAGCATCAAAAAAAGAGAAACAAGGACTAATAGAAGAATTCAAAAAGGCTTCCTTCAAGGAGAGAAAAGGCTTACTCCTAGGGGTTACTGGTGGTTCATATAGTGAAGGGATAGATCTTCCTGGGAGTAGTCTTGGAATAGTCATAATAGTTGGTGTTCCATTAAGCATCCCAGACCTAGAGACGAGAGCAACCATAAGGTATTATGACCACAAGTTTGGAAAGGGCTGGCTCTATGCCTATCAACTCCCAGCACTAAGAAAAACCCTACAAGCAGCTGGAAGAGTTGTGAGAAGCGAAAAAGATAGAGGAGTAGTAGTATTAATGGACTCAAGATACAAAGAGAGGGAATATATAGATCTATTACCAAGAGTAGAAATATTGAGCAATATTGAGGAAATAAATGAAAGAATAAAAGAATTCTTTAAGGATTAAAACCTATGAATCCTTCTAGGAGAGTATTTCTTTCTTAGGATGTAAGCAACAATGAATGCTGCTATAATTATTAATAGTAATACTAAGAGGTTTGGCCCTTCTTCTCCTTGTTTAATAATTATAGCCTTGCTCTTCTCATAACTAAGCTTTTCGTTATACCTCACCCTACCAGTTATAATATACTTACCAGGCTTTTCTGGCTTAAAATAGAATGGTATATACCCCACTCTCCCAGGTTCTATAACTATTGAAGGCGTGTCTATAAGCCTAATGATCTCCCCGTCTAGTTCTACTCTTCCCTCAAAGCTAGCACTCACTGATCTATAGCCAGTATTCCTAAACACTGCGAACATTTCCAGGATATTCCCAACAAGAGGCTTGCCCTTATAATCAATCCTCATGAATTCTCCCTTATCAGTCAATCCTCCTGTTTCTAACACATCAAAAGTTGTGAGAGTCGAGACCCCACATTCTGGTAATTCCAATCTAGCCCAATATTGCCCAACTCCTAGACTTATAGGGATCTCATAATAAAATGTGTCTTCCTCTGTGGGCAATAACTCCTTGGTAGCTGACAATGTTCCACTATATAATTCATTCTCCATGTCTCTATCATATATCTGTACATTGAGAAAAGGCCTCAGCCTAACATTACCAGTGTTCAATATAACTATCCTCACAACTGGATTATTATTTATCTCTATGTCAGGGATTATAAAGCTAGAGGCATCACAGCTCTTTATCTCTACCCCCACTACTTCTATGGTTATTGGCATAGTTATAGATGTTATAATCTTGCTACCAATCCTTGTAGATGGATTAGCATTACTACTCACAGAGAAGCTTATCATTGCTGAGTAATTCCCGTTAGCAGCATCTATAGGAGGAGTAACTATTACTTTTATGCTTGCAGGATTACCAGCTCTTAATGATATATTCTCTGGCTCTATACTTATCCAGCTAGAAGCCTCTCCAATAATTAAGGGCTCAACTATAAGCCAGTCAGATGAATCAGTACTAAGAGTAACAACCCTTGAAGCATATCCCCCTCTTAAAACATTTCGAAAAAATATTTTACCAGTATCAGATCCAATAGTTATAGCACTAACAATTCCTGGAGAGATCAATATTGCTAAGAGGAAAAACACTAAATGCCTTGTTGTGAGTCTCATATAACTGAAATAGTACTAGAAATTATAAATTTTTTCCTTTATCTCTTTATAACCTTCTTTAATACTGGGTACATATCCATTGCGTGTTGTTGAGCGATCTCTTCATATAAATTGTATGTGATCATAACTGCTAGCAA
>JAGGZC010000011.1 GCA_021162185.1 Candidatus Woesearchaeota archaeon
ATATAGCCATCTCCATCATCATCAAGACCATTATTACACATTGTCTCATTTACTCCTTCTAATGCAAGTTCAGATGAATTAAATCCACATTTATATTCCTCACCAAAAAGGCCTTTACAATAATTATTGGCATCTTCTATATCAAAACTTCCTAGATGCGAATCAAGTAGAGACCTATCAACTGAATCAAGTGAATTGAAATCAGGATCATTTTCTTTCATACATTGTGCATGAATAGTTGGATAATCTTTATAATAAATATTATAACAAAGGCTTGCAGGAGGATTCCTTTCGTAGAACACGCCATTCTCACCAAAGGTCCAATAATAATTATTATTCTTCTCTCTACAAACCGCCACATAAATCTTTCCATTAAAGGTATATATTAATAAATCTCCTTCATTTTTACATCCATACCACCTTGAATGTTCTCCTTCATTTTTAGGTGGTGCACAAATTGGCCCCCCCGTAGCACTAAATACCAATTGAATATTATCTGACTCAAAAAGATCTCTAGGATTATCACAATCTCCTTTCTCACAAAATGTGTCACATTCATTATCATCAGGCCTATTTCTCTCATCACCATTAGATATTTCTTTAAAGGTATACCCAATGGGTAATTTTAGTTTTCCACCATCATCATTATCAGTTGGTATTCTATCATTTTCAAGAACAAAAAAAATGCATCTTTGGTCTACATAATTTCTTAACCAACTATCACTAGCAGCATTTCCTTCACAATCCTGAATATAGTCGGTCTCTAAATTAGTTATAGGGAAAAAATTTGCTCCATCTCTTATAGACTCATAAAGAGGGTCATGCTCACAATTAGAGTCATCACAATTTATGCCTCTTATTTCAAAAGCATCTCTTCTTACTATGTTTTGAGAAACATAAATAGTTAAATCCTTACTAATATCATCAATAATTATTGCATTTACTTCTACTATAGACAATAAAAAGAAAAATAGGATGAGAGATAATATTACTACTCCCCCCACCCATCTTTTTTTCTTCATTATCCTTCCTCTTTGTCTTGTAAATTTATAAATTTTTCTTTATCCATCCGACTATTTTTGATTTGTGTATTCTTTCTTGTTTTTGTGTGTCTCTATGTCTAATGGTTACTGTTTCGTCTTGGAGTGTTTGATGGTCAATAGTTATACACCATGGGGTTCCTATCTCGTCTTGTCTTGCGTATCTTCTACCTATGCTCCCGGTTTCATCATAGAATGCTACTATATCGTTATCTACTAGTTCTTGGTATATCTGTCTCGCTATTCTTACTTGTTCTTTATCCTTTTTTATCAATGGGAATACTGCTGCTTTTATTGGTGCTATCCTTGGGTGTAGTTTTAACACTACGTAGCCTCGCTTCTCGTCATAGTTGTATGCCTCATAGAGTAGCATTAATATCGCTCTATCCACTCCTAGGCTTGGCTCTGCTATCACGTATGGTATATATTTTCCTTTCTCTTGATCCACTAGTTCTAGTTTCTTCTTGCTATATTCTTGATGCCTTTTTAGATCATAATCAGTCCTGTTTGCAAATCCTTCTAGTTCTTTCCACCCAAATGGGAATTTATATTCTAGATCCCATGTGTCTATTGCATAGTGTGCTCTTTCTTCTTTTAGATGCTGTCTTACTCTAAGGTTTTCAGGATTTATTCCTATGCTTTCAAAGAATTCTATATGCTTGCTTATCCAGTATGCATGCCATGGATTCATTATTTTTTTCTTTACTATTTCCTTCACTTTCATTTTCTTTTCTTTCTCGTTATTCTTCTGCATTTCGATTGTTAATATCTTGATCTCTTTATCCATTACTTCTTCTATGTATGGGCATTCTTCTTCTTGCCATGGCTTCACGAAGTATTCTATCTCCATCTGTTCAAATTCCCTCATCCTGAACAAGAAGTTTCTCGGGCTTATCTCGTTTCTAAACGCTTTTCCTATCTGTGCTATGCCGAATGGTGGTTCTAGTCTGGAAGAATGAACTATGAGTGGGAAATCCGCAAATATTAGCTGTGCTGTCTCTGGTCTTAAATATGCCTTATTTTTCTCGCTTATAACTGGTCCGATATTAGTGGTAAACATTAATCCAAAGAGCTTTATGTCTCTCAATGGCTTGTTGCATCTTGGGCATTTAGCATTCTTTTCTTCTAAGACTTTTTTCATTTCTTCTATGCTTAAGCCCTCTGCTTTTATTCCTAGGTTTTCCTCTATGAATATGTCTGCTCTTTCTCTATACCCACAACCACAAGTTATTAATGGGTCGTGAAACTCATCCACATGCCCAGAGGCTTTCCATACCTCTGGATTAGTAATAATGCTTCCATCAATTCCTACTATGTCTTCTCTTTTATGCACATGGAATTTCCACCATTCCTTTTTCAAGTTGTTTTTAATCTCTATTCCATATGGTCCATAATCATAGAACCCTGCTAGGCCTCCATAGATCTCCGCTGTTGGGTAGATTATTCCCTTTCTCTTACAGAATGCTGCTATTTCTTGTATTGATGGCTTACTCATTGTATATTGGTCTCTCACTATATTTTTAAATTTTTATATATTACCCAAAAAGAATAATTATTTTCAATATGGAAAACAAAAAAATATAATAGAAAAATTTATAAATAATAATCACCATTCAGTAGTAAAATGAAAGAATTTGGAAACAATAAAAAAGAAGGAATAAGAGAAAAAATAGAAAGTGCAATAAATGATTTAGCAAGAGAAGCATATCCAGATAAAAGTATACTCATAAATGTATTCAATAACCTCTTAAGATTAGAAGAAGTAAGAGACACACTAGTTGAACTAAGAGAAAAGTATAGTAAAGCATCAGGCATAGACCTAGGAGACATCCCAGTAAACAAGGGTTGGGAACTAATGAGCGATATGTATCTAGAATTCTGGGAGCGTTTAAAAGAGAAAAGAATAGAGAGAGATGAATTCCAAGAAGAGAGGCATAGATCATTAATATACAAATCCAATAGGAATGGAATAGAATCAAGATACGAGAGAATCATAAAGATATTTGAACATATGTATAAAACACCATTATCAAACATATCTATAAGGCTAAACCTAGATAGAGAAAAATTAGAAAAAAGAGTAAAAGACGAAGAAATAAGAGACCCATTAATAGATAAGGATACATGGAAAGCCAAGATTCTAAAAGCATTGGGACATTATAAAAGAGTAGGGCAACTAGATGAAAGAACAGAAACAGCAATAAGATTCTTCGAGAAATACCTAGGATTGATGAATAATATAGAACTAATATTTAGGAATAATCTATCAAAAGAAGAGAGAGAACAAATAATTAAAAGTATAAATGAGACAATTCCCGGGACCATAAGTGGTCTGATTAATTATCAGGAAATCGCGAAAGATCAAGTAAAGGATGAGTCCTTAGATAAGACTATAAGAGAAATCGTAAAAGACTTGTCCCCCATATTCAGTTTTTATGGAAAACATCTAAAAGAAGAAGACAAAGAAATAGTGTCTAGAGCTATTATTGAATCAATTACTCCTATGTATATTCTAGGAATACCCCCAAGCATAGATGATAAAGAAATAAAAGCAAAAAGAGAAAAACTTGCTAAGTTAGTTGTTAAAAGATACAATCCACAAGATAGCTCTACACAAGGAAGTATAAATAGTGATGAAGGAAAAAATATTTGGAATGACATTCTCGTCAACAACTTATTAGCCCAGAACAAAAAGGAGATATATGAATTATTAGGATTCGCTATAAAGAATAGAGAAGAACCTCTAGAAAGAGAAGAAGGACTTGTATATGGAAGTTCTAGCCCTATGATAGAAAAAGAACTCTACTATTAAACAATCAATCCATAGAATATATTATCTTTATCTCTCGTGATCTTTATCTTGATCTTTCTACCAATAGTAAGGTCCTTTTTTGTTGTGATAGTTATAACCCTATCACTAGCTACTGCTAGATATTCATTTCTATATCTACCCGGAGCAGATATTATGCCTTCAACTATTTCATCCCTATGGAATGGTTTTTTCAAGTGTTTAGAATCAATGATCTCTGCTTCTTCCTTGGATAATAATAATTTCACTCCATGCCTTTTTTCCAGTTCTTTGAGGAAATCATAAAACTCTTGCCAACTTGCTTCCCTATATTCCTTAATCTTTTTTCCATGCTTATAAACTAAATAATTCTGTATTCCATATTTCACTACTCCACCAAGACTTGCCAGCTCCTTACCAAGAAGAACCACTTCTTCAATGCCTCTATCATTCAGTCCCTTAATCCATACAGGTGTTAGATATATTTCTAACCGCTTTCTAGCAGCATGTCTCAATGCATTAATCACACTATTAATAGGGTATGGCTTTCCATATAGCTTCCCAACCTCGCTACTAGTACCTTCTAGGCTTACATGAAGAGAGTCTAATCCAAAAGAAATTAATTTATCTACCATCTGCTCGTCTAATAAAGCCCCATTAGTGACTATTCCTACTTTTCCAACTCCACTAATCTCTTTTAATCCCTTTACTAATCCATAGATATATGGATAAAGTAATGGCTCGCCTTGTGGATTGATCAAAAAATAAATCCTTATCTCTGGATCTAGTTCTTTCTTCTCTCTTACTATTCTCTCAGCCCATTCAAGTAGGTAATCCATATCAACAAAATAGTCATGTAACTCTGGATTTGTTCCTTCTCCAACACTACAATAAATACAATCCATATTACAAGAAGTCATTGGCCTAACCTCTATAATGTTTGTACCCCTATCAATAAATCCAAAGCTCAGAGAACCAAGCAATGGTAATGGGTTGTCATGATCAATAATTGTAACCGTCCTGTTATTCAACATATTTCTAGCCTTAATCCTCCTTGACAATAATAGGAATCTAAGCCTAGACTCATTTATATCCCCCACAAGTCTAGTATTTTCAATTCTTTCAACTCCAATCTTTTTAAGGTCTCTCAGAGGGATATAGTAATAAAAGTATTTATGTAACACCACTCTTATCCTGTCCCCCTCATTGTAAAAGCTATACATATATATGGAAAAAATGAAAACCTATATAAATATGATGTTATTCCTAATCACTGGAGGGGGAACAATGGCTGATCCATGGTTTAACAAAGAAATGGATGAATACTTGTCAAAGAGGAGAAAAAACAAGCCAGTAGTCATAATAAAGAAAAAGAAAAAAGAAAAAAAGAAGGAAGAAATAAAAGAATCAGAACCAGTAGAGGAAGGAACTATTAGTGAAGAAGGAAGAACAATAAGAAAACCATTTCTTGCAAGAATATTCCCATTCCTATTCAGAGTGAAGAAAGAAGAAGTAATAGAAGAAATACTTGAAGAAGAAGCAGTAGAAGATACAAAGGAGGAAAAGACAAAAGAGTTGTTAAAAGCAATGCACAAATGGCTCAACAGGCTTCCACCAAGAGCTATAAGAGAATTCAAAGAGAGCAAGGACTACGAGTTATACAAGGAAGTATTAGCAATGTATGGATTAATAAAGACAGAAGAAGAGTAGTAAGAAATTCTTGATTTTTGACTTAATTTTAGTTAAATTACTTTTTAAATATTCTCTTTATTCCCTTAAACAACAAGTAAGCCGCGATTAAACCTATAAAGAATTCATTGAAGCCAAGGTTGAAACTCTTGGTTTCATAGTTCCTTGAATCCTTTTTGATTTCCATTACTAGTCTCTCAAGCCTAGATGAATCATCAACTAGGTATTGTAATGAGTCAAGTCTATCAATGCATTCATTGAACCTCTTCATCAAGATGTATGCATCTTTTTTATCATTCATTTTTAGGTCTATAATCCTTCTCATCCTGTACAAGTTTAAGTTAATTGTGTCAAGATTTTCATATAGGTATAGAGAGAAAGAGTCTCCATAATTCATGGATACCTCATCTAGAAAGCTTTCCCTGAGTATTCTTGTCTTCTCGAAAAATTTATAAGTCATGCTCCTAAACTGCTTATAGAAGGGTAGACGTCTTGCTATCCTATAGCAAATCTTTCCCACTTTATCGTTAAACCTCTTATATTCATAAAGAAATCTAGAATATCCGTTATAGCTCTTAGACTTCTTGAGATATTCATTGTAAACCTTGTTGAATTCTTGCTCGTTCATCTTGAATAGGAATGAATCCTTAAAGAATAAAAGAATTCTCCATGAAAAACTAAAAGGTTTCCATGGATCACTAAAAGATATCTATTTTGTAACTATTTCTATTACATCTCTATGCTTCAACAAGTAGTCTTTACCCAATGCTTTCCCTGTTCTTGCATCTATGGCTTTAATAAAGTTTTTAGCTAAGTCCTCATGAATCCTTTGAGCAAGGTCTAGGGCAGTGCTGCCAGGAGGCATCAAGAAGCAGTCTGGTAATATGTTTCCATGACTATCCATTAATCTCTTGTGTCCAGCTGGGAATACCGCTATATATCCTAATAAGTCGAATACTGCTTTATCTATAACTTCTTGTACACCCGTGGATCCATATCTTTTTAACACCTTTTCTTCTATGTAGCTTAAAGCTTTTCTCTGTTCATCTGTTAGTCTTGACTCATCTATAATCCTAAATTCACTACTACCAGGAACATAGTGTATTAATCCCTTCTTATGTGCCTCTTTTAATGCTAGCTCTGATACAGCGCTAGTGGGTATAACCATGTAATCAGTTTCTCTTTTTATTCTCTCTATGTTTCTCTCTGCATGGATTGAATCAGCCTTGTTTGCAGCAATAATCATTGGCTTAGACCTCTTTCTAAGCTCTCTTACAAATACTTCTAGGTCTTCATTCTTCCATTCACCTAGATTCTCGCTGAGGTTTAAGCCACTAATAATCTTTTTGACTAATTCCTCGTTAATCTTTAATCCTGAGAATTGTTTAGCTATAGCTTTACTTGCCTCTACGTGCTCCATTTTTGCCTGTCTCACAAACTTGTCCCATACCTTCATGAATATCCCCATATACCATGCATCCAGTTCTTGCTCGATGAATCTTATATCTATTAATGGATCATGACTCCCTAACTCAACTATTTCTCCCTTCTCATTTGTCCCCCCAGAGGCATCTATTATGTGTATGAATGCATCTGCTTGTCTCAAGTCATCTAGAAACTGATTACCCAAGCCCTTTCCCTCGCTTGCACCTGGAACAAGGCCTGCAACATCCATTACTTCTACTGGTACAAATCTTATATCATTCATTATGAATCCCTCTCTTAGATTAGGAGTTACTCCGAACTCTTTACCAATATCCTCAACTCTTACATAGGCTACTCCATGATTTGGCTTAATAGTTGCGAATGGATAATTAGCGATCTCTACCTCTGCAAGAGTTAAGGCTTTAAAAAAAGTACTCTTTCCCACGTTTGGTTTCCCAACTATGCCAATGAGCATTTTAGACTAGTATAGTGAGTGGATATAAAAAGTTATCCCCTACTAAAGAGTTTAGAAGTATTAAGTTTTTTATCTGCTTAGCAAAAGTAAAATTTATATATCATTCAAACCATACTAATCATATCAACGGGGGGAGAGGTGCGTCTATGAGTGATAGCCCGAAAAGAGTATTAATTATAGATAGGAATCCATTACTAAAAAAGCTTTGCAACGAGATATACAGAGAGCTCAGAGAGAAACAAGAATTTGTCTTAGAGTGTGCTAGTACAACTGAGGATGTTATAGAAATTCTGAAAAGCATGAAAAAAGACCATTTGCTCATCATTACTCCTCTATATCTAAGTAATAAAAACAAGAAAAGTGGGCAAGAATTAAAATTATTCTTGAAAAATGCTTCTCAATGGTGGGGAGAAATAAAAAAAGAAAAGAACCTAAAAAAGATAAAAGAAATAAAAAAGAAATATGAAGATCTAAAAAGAGTACAAGACCATTTGCAACACTTTTTGCATGATGAGGCATTATTCTCATTTGGGTCTAAAATAGATAGCCTAGCAGCATTCTTTCAACAACCACAAGGGAATCTAGAAAAGAAACTGGTCTCTATGGAATCTATCCTAAGTAGAGAAACCTTGAGTGGGGAAAAAATATATGAAGAGGTTGGGGGCTATCTTATTTTCAGAGAATTATTCGAGAAAAAACTTCCAGGAATTGTTCTCCTAGAAGAAAATCACTACTCTTTCCCAACATTTCTCTTTATGAATATTGATATATTTAATTACTATAAACATGATCCCCATGCAATAGATGGAAAAACCAATCCTTTGTTCCTAGGTAAATTCGAAAACGATGAGCTAAGCATACCCGTGTTAACTGGTAAAAAAGATAAAGAAACATATGTAAATCTGCTCCAATATGATCTAGAAGAACTAATCTATGAAGCCTCCTATCACTAATAATGGGAAAGTTATCGTTGCGTCTCCCTCTATGAATATGGCTCTTGCTTTCTTGTTTATCTTGCCCCAGCTCATTCCCTCTGTTGGTTTTGCTCCGCTTAGGCTTCCATCAT
>JAGGZC010000060.1 GCA_021162185.1 Candidatus Woesearchaeota archaeon
ACTAATTATAGAGTTAATGATAATGCTGTTCTCTATGTACACATTTTCACCTATTGAGACATATGGTCCAATGATACTATTAATAATTCTCGATTCTTTACCAATATATACTGGTTTACTTATAACACTACTCTCAACTTTTCCCTTGTTCTTTGTGCCCATCTCTGCTAATATTTCTCTATTTGCTTCTAGTAGATCTGGGATATTTCCACAGTCAAGCCATTTATTTGTTGGAAATGCATATATCTTTGCTCCTTGTCTCAACATTAGTTCTATTGCACTAGTCAAATAGTATTCTCCTCTTATCTTAATATCTGCCTTTATTATTTCTCTTATAGCATTGAACAATTTTTCAGAGTTTCTAACATAATATGCTCCCGTAGCAGCAAGACTGCTTATTGGCTCAGAGGGTTTTTCAATTATTTTTAATACTCTTGACGGTAAACTGTTTTTTTCTGTTAGTACTACTCCATATTTTGTTGGGTCTTCTACTTCTTTTACCCATACAGCCATGTCTATCTTCTTGTTCTTTACTTTGTTTAGGTTTATATCTATCAATGTGTCTCCAAAGAGTATTAATACTGGTTCATTCTTTATATGTCTCGCTGCTCCTAGAACTGCATGAGCATTTCCCTTTCTCTTTTTCTGTTTGACATATATTGTTTTTAACTTCTTATATTTCTCTGATACATATTTTATTATCTGTTCAGAGAAATCTCCAACTATGAATACTACTTCATCTACTCCTTGTGGTATAAGCTTATCTAATATGTGCCCAAGTAATGGCTTCCCAGCAATTTTAACCATTGGTTTAGGCCTAGTAGAAGTCAATGGTCTTAGTCTCTTCCCATGACCAGCAACTGGTATTATTGCTTTCATACCAACCCCCCTCCAATTAGTTTTATGTCACTGTTATAACCCTCTATTTTTATATTTTTTCTGTTTTGAGACAAAATTTTTAAATTTGTAAATAAAAAAGATAAAAAGATATTAGGATTCAAAATGGTTAAGCTACAAGACACACAACAAGAACTTATCCAAGAAGAAAGATTGGTTATTCAGGATTTATATATTCCTATCGCTGTATCTATGCATAAGATACATCTACCATTCCTAGTGGTGAGGCCATTCAACAGGGTTTTGCGAGTAATATATGCAAATATGGCTGCTCTAGAATTCTTTGGGTATAAAACAATTGAGAGTATTATAAATGTTCCTCTTAGGAGGATTATAGATCCAACGGTTTGGCTCAACTATGCAAGAAATGTGTTAGAGGAGAACGATAGAATAGTGAAGGCGTTTATACGAGATCCTGATACAGGAAGGATTATAGATAATAGAAGTGTTAAGGCATATGCAGCCTATACTATTATTGAGTCTATAGAGTATTTCTCCTTATTATTCATTCCACCAGAGCTTGGAGGGGATTTTGATTCGTTAACAAAGCTAAGAGCGATTAAATCATTCTATAAAGAATTAACAGGGCATATTTCTAGATTAGAGAAAAAAAGGAAGAAAGAAGACTTATCACTACTCTTTATAGATATAGACAACTTCAAGAAGGTTAATGATATCCTAGGGCATAGAGAGGGAGACAAGTTATTATTAGGAGTAGTGGAGATAATAAAGAGCTGTCTGAGACTTCAAGATTATCTATACAGATATGGAGGAGACGAGTTTGCATTAATACTCCCCAATACTGGATTAGAGACAGCTATAAAGATTTCTTATAGAATACTTGAAAAGTTTGATAAAAATAGAAAGGTGCTCCCAAAGAAGATCAGGAAGAAAATAGGACTAAGCATAGGTATCTCTCTTTGGAAGCAAGGGCTTAAATCAATTCACATGGTTGAGAGAGCAGATCTAGCAATGTATGCTGCTAAGAATAATGGAGGTATGCGTATAGGTATATATAATAATGAGACTGGAAAGATCTATGTTAAGAATACTCCCTTTTCTTCTACTAAAGGTTTTCTTTCAAGATTGTTTAATTTTTAATGATAGTTACATACATTAGAAAAGAATAGAAAAATTAATATATGAGGATTGAGAAAAATAGAGGCATGGGGGTGGATGAGGGGATCCTCAGAGTGTGCGAAAAGCTTGGACTATATTATTTCTCTATTGATATAGATAAAAAAGAGTTGTCTTTTGGAAAAGAGGGAAGAATATTAGATAATAATCTTAACAGGGAGGAGGTAGATAAAATTATTAATCTGTTGAGGGGTAAAAGGGTTCTTGAAGGAGAGATAGCAAGGCTTAATATTGATAATGAGGAGAAATTATTTGTGATCACAGCGTTTAAAAAGAAAGGGCATATATTTGGGATAGCTGAAAAGATTGAGAGAATCGCGAAGGCATATAGTGTTTTTAAAGACATTTTTCTTACTGATAAACTTACAGGATTATTCTCTAGTAATGCATACAACCTTTTACTAGAAGAAGTAAGACAAGAAGAAATAGAGTCAAAGGATAGGATCATTAGGCTCTTTATAGGAAGATCAGATATAAAGCCACCCTTCTTCTTGGTTATGATGGATATTAGCATGTTAAAAGAAGTGAATGATATTTATGGACACGGCATGGGAGACTTATTATTAAAGAGATTTGGCCAAGAATTGAGAAGCATTATCAGGAGGACAGATCTAGCATTTAGGATTGGGGGTGATGAATTTTTAGCACTCCTAAGAGTTACTGATATTGATAAAGCATTAAGAATAGCGGAGAGAATTGGAAATAGGTTTTATTCACTAGTAGAAGAGTTAGGAGTAGAAACTCATAATGGATTACCAGAAACTGGACTGAACATGGGATTAGTAGAGGGCAAGAGTACTGATAAAGAATCTCTCAAAAAACAAATAGAGACAGCTGATAAACTCATGTATATATCCAAGAAGAGATATAAAGATCAATGGGATTATAAACAAGAAATTAGTATTGATAAAGAATTAGAAAAAAGAGCAAAAATTGTTGTGACTCCTTTTTATTCTATAGCTTTTCTAGAGTAAGCACTCTTTCTTGTCCAATGAGTTGTTCAAATCTTTCCTTGTCATGAATATCCCCAACTATTGATCCATAATGCATTGCCACTGCTTTTCTTGGTTGAATAATCTCTACTGCTCTCGCTGCTTCTTCCGCGTTCATCACATATGTCCCAGAAACTGGTAATAGGGCAATATCAATTTTTCCTTTTAATTGATTCATCTCCGGGATTAGATCTGTGTCTCCAGCGTGATATATTCTTATTCCCTCTATTTCTATTATGTATCCTAACCATTCATTCTCCTTTGGATGGAATGGCTTGTTTGTATTATATGCTGGGAAACCAGTAATTTTTATTCCCTCTATCTCCACTGTTTTTCCAGGTGTTAGAGGTATCATTTCCTTTACTTTTAACCTCGCGATATTGCTCTGACAATCAGGAGGACACACAACTATGGTGTTGGGGCTTGCAATTTTTTGTATATCCTCAATGCTACAATGATCATAGTGGCTATGAGTGATGAGTAATATATCAGCCTCTGGTAGCCCTTCTCTTATCTTGAATGGATCAATATATATGTTCATATTACTCTTGATCAGGAATCCTGCATGTCCAAGCCAATAAATCTTTTTCTCTATTTCATTTATCATTTTTCCCACCTCCTTACTTATGGTAGGGTATGCCTCTATTTATAGTTATTGCTCTATATACTTGTTCAACGAGTAGGAGTAATGCTAGTTCATGTTGGATAGTCATCCTTGAAAGACTTAATAATTCATGTTTTTCTCTTTCTCTATCATTAAACCCTTCTGGAGGGCCCACAACAAGAGAGAGATCTTTCCTTATTTTCTCTGCGAATTCATGGCTGGTAAGAGATTCCCCCCTCTCATCTAAGAGAATAGCATCTTCTGGAATGTTCTTAGCATTCTCAATTATTTCTACTCTTTCATATCTCTTTATTCTTTCAATGTATTCTCTGACTTTTCTACTAATCCATGGATCTCTGAGTTTAAACATACAATAGATCTTAATCATAGTTTAATAATGGATTTCTTATTTATTAGTTTTTTCTTTTTCAACAAAAATTTTATATATAGCCTTGTTTCACAATGTTCATAGATAGACTGGTGGGAGGGGAGCATGAATAAAAGGATAGCAGTATTAGTAACAGTTTTGTTTGTACTCCTTCTAAGTATCAATACTCATAGCTCATATGGATTTGAAGGAAACCCAGACGTTGTTCTTAGTAATTCTCAGGACTGGAGAGATGTTTATAGTGTAATGCTATATGCAAGCCTTACAGGGGCAGAGGGCAGATTCATTACTAGTACTAGGCATGGATCAATAATCCTATATAGTATTCCTAAGGATTCAAAGGTTTTAATCATCTCCTCTAGGAAAGAACCATATGTTGTAGGCTATAAAGCAGTGTTCGAAGGAAATGGTTATGAGAATGTAGAAGAAATAACTGTGAGGAATGCGAATCTTGAACTAGCAGAAAGGCTTAGTAATATTCATAGCTTTATAATTGTAGATGACTCATATGGATATCATGCAATAGCAGCAGCACCATATGCAGTACTCACAAATTCATATGTACTATTTGCAAATCCTGCAAGTATAGGATCAGTTAAGAGATTCCTCGATAAAAGAGGAGTAGATAAACTATTACTCTTTGGGCATCTGGATAGAGATGTGAGAAAAGAACTAGAAAAATATAATCCAGAAATTATTGATACTGGTGATAGGTTTGATGACAATATAGAAATAGTAAAAAAATATTTGGAGGTCAACCCTCGAAGACAAGTAGTTATGACTAGTGGAGAATTCATAGAGGCAACATTCTTTACTGGGAAGGATCCAGTATTATTTATTGGTAAAGCAACTGTTCCACCCCAGATCAGGGATTTCATAAAGAATTCTGATTTTCTAGCAGCAGTATTAGTAGGAAATGAACTAATAAACACAGCTACATTTATCAGACGCCAGATAGGAATATCTGTATTCGTAAAGTTTGCCCAGAGCTCAAGAATACCAGCAGGAACCATTAACCCTGTTGAGGATCTTGATCGCTTCTGGATGCCAAGATTTGAGTTAAACCTAACCATTACAAGGATTGTTTATAATAGAGCTACTCGCAGCTTAGATGTAACATATCATAACCCATCACCCGTAGGATTATACTTTAAGAGCACTATAACCATTACTACTAGTGATAACCAACAAATAGTTGTGGGGGATCAAGAACCAGTATTCCTAGATCATGGGGATTATAAGACAATCCCATATGTGCTGGAAGAGCCATTGAGTGGTGATTCAGCAACAGCACATATATATGCGATATATGGAGAGGGAAAGAAGAGCATGGAAAACTTGCTGGAGAAAGACTATGAGATAAGCTTCGTAGAGATCAATGATGAGTCATTAGTAAACATTACTAGTGCTAGATATGATCTAAAACATAAAAGGTTTGAAGTAAGACTAAAAAACCTTGGAAGTGTGACAGCATATGCAGATGTAGAGCTTGAAGATATATGGATAGATGGAAACTATGTGAGCATAAGCTCTCCGGAGATAGTATCAATCAAACCAGGTCAAGAAGCAAAAGTGTATATACCAATAGAACTTACTGAGGAAGACATCTCAATGAATGATTATATAAGAGTTAAAGCATTCTATGGTCAAAACAAGGAGGCATTAATCAAGATTGCATATGCAGAGATCCCTTTCACTACATTTACCCCTACACCAGTTACACAGATAGCAGTAGTAATAATAGTAATAATCATAGTCTTGATAGTAGTATTTGCGACAAAGAAATGTCCAAGTTGTGGAACAAGAAACGTGAGATGGGCTAAGCGTTGTAGGAAGTGTGGAGAGAAACTTTAAGCTGGTGCACCAGCTTGCAGTGCGCAAGGCGTAAAGCCACATCTCGCAATACTAGAACTATTTCTTATTAACAGATACGCAATGAACTACTCCTTGAGATGCTTTATTACAAATTTAGTTTAAATTGGGCCTTGCACTTATTTTGGATGCAACCTTTTCTAAAGGTTGTAGAGAAAAAGAAAGGCTCCCTGGTGGGAGGGGGTTGGGGAGAGGGGTTTTTGGGAAAGAAATCCTCACGTCTTTCCCAGGGAGCCCGATAAGTGTGAGGGGGAGATCATTTTTGCTTACTTTTTACTCTTCTCTCTTATTATTAGTCCTTTTGGTGGTTTTCTTAATTCTTGTAGCCACATTAATCCGATCTTCATCATGTTCTTGTTGAACTTGTCTGATAGCTTGTAAGTCTTGCTGTACATATCATAGTCTATTAGCCCCATTGTGCGCATTGGCGTGAGGATTCTATCATAGAATTGCCTCTTGTTATAGCTTATTGTTACTTTTTTCCTTACTTTTACATCTGTTCCAACTGTTCCTTCTACTTCTACCCCTTCATGTAGCTTTGTTGCAAACATTGACATCTCGGTCTTTGTTAGTTCATTGTCATGCATCTTCATTTCTTCTACTAATAGTCTTGCTACTACTACTTGTTGCTTTGTTGCAAAAATGATCTCGAATACATCTTCCGGTAGGTTAAACTGGTCGAATAGTATTACCATTTTTTCTAGTTTGATAGCTGCCTTTGGTAATTTATAGATATACTAATATATAAATTTTTCGATTGGTATACCTTTTCGTATATTAGTTTAGTCAAGATTTAATAATATAAGTATAAAAATAAGTATAAATATAAGTAAAATTTATAAAGTTGAATAATAATAAGATCAATATGCGCTTCAGGAGAAAGATTTATCATAGGGGGAGTAGCTATGAAACCACTATTCCTAAGCCCTTATTATTCTTCATAGATCCATCAAAGAAGTATGATGCAGTATTTGAATATGATCCAGAAAGAAACAGATGGTATATAGTCATAGAAGAATCAATAAAAGAACAAGAAGGAAAAGAAAAATGAGAAGGATAGCACTGCATGTATTAATGGGGGGAGTAATAATGGTAATTATTTCTTTACTTATCATAATCTTTAACGTTAGATGGCAAGGAATGATGGGAATAACTGGACTAGTGACAAGCAATATAACAGTAAACACAACACTAGAAGTTGTTAACTGGACTATTGCTAATTGTAGTTTTTACTTATATCCCGGCTGGAACCTTGTGAGTTTTTATTGCCTCCTATCCACTAGTAGAGATGAAGCCCTACAACCAATAGACGGGTTATATGACTCCATATTTACCTATGATAACGAGGAAAAGGAATGGAAGGCTTATAATCCTGATCTTCCATCATATGTCATACAAGACCTAGATACAATTGATAGAAAATATGCATATTGGATCAACATGAAGCAAGGGGTTAGCTATAAAAAACAAGGATATAAATCTATATATACATCTATTCCACTCTATGTGGGTTGGAACCTTGTTGGATATCCAACTAACACAACTATAAATGCAACTAGCGGATTATCAACTCTTGATTTTAACATTACATGGACATACAATAATAGTGAGAAGAAGTGGTATTACTATGTTAATGTCTCTAATTATACCTTTATTATAATGCATCCATATACTGGTTACTGGGTTTTGAGTAATAAACAACAAAACTGGTTGGTGGATTGGTAATATGAGCCCAAGGAAAAGATGGATATGGGAATTGCTCATACTAGTCTTATTAGTGTCTCTACTACCAAGCATTCATGCAGTTCCACCACTACCAACAGAGATCTATGGAGATATTATTTATTTTAATCTCAATGCTTCTCCTGGGATAGTAAAGGCATATGTTGGTACAACTCTTTGTGGAGAATTCCATATGGTTAATAATACATTCTATGGACTGCTTGATTGTGTTGGAGATGATCCAGATACTCCTGAGAAAGAGGGAGGAGTGGAGGGAGATACAATTAGATTAACATATAATGATATGGAAGGAGATGAGTATGGTAATACTACTTGGCACAGTGGAGGTTTTAACTATATACAGCTAGTAGTACCAATACTTTACTGTGGGGATGGCTTCTGTGACTTTAGAGAGAGCTGTTCTACTTGTCCAGAGGATTGTGGAGAATGCCCCCCTCCAAGTGGAGGAGAAGGAGGGGTTGGTGGAGAGGGAGGAGAAGGCACTGGAGGAATAGGAGGTATTGGAGGGATAATCCCACCAACAGGAGCAATGGAGCAAATACCTACAGAGTGTATAGAGAATTGGGAATGTACGGAGTGGGGTCCATGTTTGCCTACAGGACTACAATATCGGAATTGTACAGATCTAAATCATTGTGGGACAACTAAGAATAAGCCACCAGAAGTAAGAGAGTGTGTATATGTGCCTAATTGTAGTAATGGCATCCAGGACCCAGGAGAGGAGGGTATTGATTGTGGAGGGCCATGTCCTCCTTGTGCTAGTTGTTTTGATGGCATACAGAATTGTCATGATGGTGCCTGTGAGGAAGGTATTGATTGTGGTGGTCCATGCCCACCATGTAAAGCAAAATTACCAGTAATAGAAATTCCAGGATTAGTCTGTGAAAAAAGTTTTAGAAAGCTGTTCCCATGGGTGATTTATTTCTTTGCAATCCTATTAGCAACTATTATTGGGAGAGGTATATATACAAAGAGAAGAATTGATAGAATCGAAAAAGAAAAGAAAGAGCTCAGGAAAAAGAAAGAAGACAAGGAAAAGATCTTTATGGAAGAAATAAAGCTGCTAAAAAAGGAGTGGAGTCTTAAAAAGAATTTCTGGTTATACACAATTACCGTGTTAATGCTTGGAATAGTAGTTGTATTATTCTATTATTTCTTTGGAATGTGTCCTCCTTATCATTATAGGATAATAGCATTATTTATCCTTTCATTGCTATTATTACCAATTACTATTTATACTGCTCTAAGGATAACAGAGTATGATGAGTTAAAAGCAGCTCTCAAAGAAAAAGAAGCAATAGATCAGCACTATAAATACCTATTAGAACTACTAGAAAGACAGGTAGCAATACTTGACCAAAAAGAAAAAGATATAGAACAAGAACTAGAAGACCTAACGAGAGATGAAGAACTAAGGAAGAAGTTAGTGAATCCTGAAATCAAAGAATTGCTCAATAGGATTATAGATATATTCATGCAGTATAAAGAGTTTAGGAATTCATGGAGAG
>JAGGZC010000042.1 GCA_021162185.1 Candidatus Woesearchaeota archaeon
ACTTTGTATTACAGAATATATAATTTATATTTAAATTTTTCGGTTAAAAGGATAAGAATCTCAAACCTCTTACCACACCTAGAACAACATATCAATATATTCCGGAAAAGATTTCTTCTCTATATGTCTGAATAAAATTCCAAGAATTCCTAAGAAAGTCTTCAAAGCTCCTTCTATGATCATAGAATTCTTGGAGGTGTCTTAGTAAAGGCTTATCCTTAATCATTATAGATTCATATTCCTCATAGGAATGAAACTCATGTCTAAATATTCTTTGGATTCTCTCATCATTTAGTATTATTCCTGGAACTATCTCGCTGAGATGCCAAACTAAGTGTGGGTACTCGAATTCTCTTCTATCGGTCTCTGGGAAGACATTGATCCATTTCTCGAAATAGATAAAGTGGAGGAGTTCATGTATAACTACTTCCTTCATGGAGTTAATATTCTCTTTGTAAAACACATCAAATACTCCTCTATTTATATCGCGTGGACAAATTGGATTAATTGAAACTCTTGCAGTTATTGTTGCATATTTATTGGGCCATTCTTGCTCAACAATATCTGATAATGCGAGCATTACTTTATCATTAATCTTGTCCCATTCCCTTTGAAAGATTCTTGAATTCTCTTCAAGTAAAGGTTTCTCTCTTTCAAAAAGCTCTTGAAAGAATGAGTATTCCTTTCTTCTCTTTAATTCAGGATTATTCACAGAGGAAACCCTTTTTCTGAGTTGTGGGTAATGCCAATAGATTCTTTCACTCCAGTCCCAGTCCTCTCGAGAAGGATTCAAGAATTTATGAATTATTGGAAACACTTCATCCAGACTTGCCACAATAAATTTAAGCTTGGGTATTAGCATTATCAGTAAACAAGTAAGAGGATTTATATTTTTTATCTTCTTCTTAACTCTTTTGGATCTATTCCCAGCTTTTCCGCTAGTTTGAACTCTCTTCTCTTTCTTTCCAGTTGAGAGTATACACTTCTATGTGTTTTTCCTTGGAGTAATCCAATCACTGCTCTTCTTGCTACTTGCACTTTTTCTACTTCTCCAATGATTGAGACTGTTTTTCCATACACAGAGAGATAGCAATCTGTAAGTCTCTCAATATTTGCCCTGCTTCTACCTTCTTCTCCTATCACTCTTCCTTTGAGTCTTATCTCCGCATTCTTTGTCCTAGCATAATCTTTGATGTTTATGACCTCTAGAGTGTAATCCGGTCTTAATAATAGCTTAGCTATCTCTGGGTTGAATCCTCTTGCAATTGCTTTTATTACTTCTCTTGCATTAAATAGTTTTAATGGATCATCCCCTATGATTCTCACTATCCCTTCTTTTGTATCTATCATGAGTTTTACTCCTGCTTCTTCTTGTATCATTCTTTTTGTAGCACCTTTTCTTCCTATGACTACTGCTATTCTCTCTTTTGGTACTTTTTCCTCGTAAATATATTCATCCATCTTTCCGGAGTGTGTGCCTTATGCTTATAAATTTTTTACTATGTCCCATACTCCTATTCTTCTAGCTGTTTCTTCAAGGTCTATGTCTATATACTTAGAGAAATAGTTTGAGATTTTTTCTAAATCCCTTTTTAAGAGATCTAAATAGTTTAGACTCTTTTCTACTGTTCCTTGGCTAAAGTCAATCATTATTGGTTTTCCCTCATGTAGGAGTATATTAAACTCTGATAAATCTCCATGTACTAATCCCTGATTATAGATCTTCTTATAGTTCTCAATTATTTCCTCATATACTTGTCTTGCTCTTCCTTCTAGTCTTATATTTTTCAATAGTTGTGCTGGTATTCCTTTATTTCTATCACCTATGAATTCCATTACAATTATATTATTCAGGACTACTATCGGCATGGGCACTCTCGCATTACTCCTGTATGCTATCTCTAGGTTTTTGTATTCTCTCTCCGCCCAGTTGTAGATAATTTTTTGTCTATTCTTGGGAAGCTTTAAGTATCTATTGTCTTGTGATAAGTATTCATACATTCTTCTAAAGTTACATGTATTGATCATATATACCTTTATCGCTACTAATCCATATAGCTCACTAGTTGCTGATAGTACTACTGCTTCTTTTCCCATAGAGATCTTTCCAATAATATGGCTAAACACATGTCTTTGTGCGAGTTTTATTAAAGAATTAATGGTTGACCTAGAGAAGATGTCGTCATATGTTTTCCACTCTTCTCTAGGTCTTGGCATCTTAAAGGTTGTCTATTGTTAATATTTCTACTCTTCCTGTTGGTTTTACTTTTGAACTCATTCCTACCAATACCTTTATACCTGCCTTTTCAGCCATATTGAATAAATCTCTTGTTATGGGTCCATCCATCACTACTGCATGTATTCCTCCTTCTAGGCTTTTAATAGTGGTTTGTAGCTCTGTTATTGGCACTTTTCCAAGGATGCTCAACTCATTGTCTATTAGGTATGCTCCTCTTGTACCTATTAATTCTTCTAGCATCTTTGCATACTTCTTCTTTTCTTCTTGACTAATCTTTGTTTTTTCCTCTGGTTGTCTCCTTGTCTCTTTTTTCTGTTCTTGTCTCTCTGTTTTGAGTTGCTCTCCATTCTTGAAGATTTCCATTCTCACTTGCTCTGCTGATACTCTTGATCTTAGTGCTTTATGTATCTCTTTCTTTGTTAGCTCCTCTACTTCTTTTCCATCTGGTGCTCTTGCAACATAGTCTACCTCTGCTACTGATAATAGCTCTCTCAATATTAATATGCCTCCTCTATCTCCATCAACAAATGCTGTAACTACTTTCTGTTTTGATAATTCTTGTATTGTCTGTGGTACTGATGTCCCATTTATTGCTATAACATTCTTGAATCCATATTTCAATAAATTCAACACATCTGCTCTTCCTTCTACTACTATTATTTCCTCGCTATCGTCAATATTTGGTCCTGCTGGTAATCTCTCTTTTCCATATTGCTGTATCTCCATCATCCTCACGCTTGCTGCTACCTCGTCACTTATTTCCTGGCTATCAGGCATTACTGTTTCCATCATTTGTTTCAATAACTCTTTTGCTCTCTCAATGATATACATGCGCTTAGCTACTCTTACATCTTCAATTTTTTCTATTCTTACTCTTGCATTACATGGTCCTATCCTCTCCATGGTTTCCAATGCTGCTGCAACTATACATGTCTCTGCCTTATCTAAGCTTGATGGAATAATTATGGTTCCCTTTGTTTTCCCTCCTTTTGTCTCAAGATTTACCTCTATTCTACCAATCCTTCCACTCCTCTGTAATTCTCTTAGCTCTAGATCTGCTCCTAGTAAGCCCTCTGTTTGGCCAAATATTGCTCCTATTACATCTGGTTTTTCTACTACTCCATTAATATCTATGCTTGCATTTATTATGTATTTAGCTGATACCTGTGCAATCTTTCCCATTGTTTTCACCTCTTTTTGCAGGATCAGCTACCCCCAGAACTAGTAAGTACAAGCATTCATTAGTGATCCTGCTTGACCTGAGGGATGAGCGTGATCCTGCTTGAAAGTGTTGCCCATGACTAACCCCCGTGTTCATTGCTAGCCTATAGCAAACTCCCACGGGTAACTCTCGTCATGGGCTGGTATAGGTGATAATAATGATCCTATACCTATATGTCTGGTTATAAATGGGGGTTAATAAATGTTTTGATTAAATTTTTTCAATATTGAAAAGAATTATTAGGAAGGATGTTGAATCAAAGCATGGAAGAACAACATTCTTTGAAGATTATGAAGTTATTTATAAATAGTATCCTTATGAAACACAAAATTTATAAATTTTGTGTTATATAAAGATAAAATTATGGAAAAAGATAAAATAATTGACATACTATCAGAATGGAATTACTGGGGGGAAGGCCTACCAGCAGGTATTAAAAGAGAACACTATAC
>JAGGZC010000008.1 GCA_021162185.1 Candidatus Woesearchaeota archaeon
CCTCCTATCACTAATAATGGGAAAGTTATCGTTGCGTCTCCCTCTATGAATATGGCTCTTGCTTTCTTGTTTATCTTGCCCCAGCTCATTCCCTCTGTTGGTTTTGCTCCGCTTAGGCTTCCATCATACTCTGTTCCAGTTGATAGATAAACAGCATAGTCAGCTCCACCCCTAAAGAGTGCTGCGTTGATTACTTGATGTTTAGGAGTTGCTCCTCCTAGGATTATTAATCCAAGTTTTTCAGTGTTTAATGCTCTATCGATCAATTCTTTGTGGTCTTCACCCACTGCTATATCTATCTCTGGGTGTTTCTGTTTATAGAAGTAATACATATCTCCAAGGCTTCCATCTAGGAATGGTGGGCAATATATTGGTATATTATTTCTCGCAGCCCAATACAATACTGAGTGTTCATCACTAATGTTTTCTCCTAGTATCTTTATGATCTCTGATGGTTGTAGGGGTTTGCCTCTCTCTCTTTGTAGGTCTAGTATCTTGTCAAACATTTCTTGCATGAAGGATTCAAACCAGATGTAGCGATCATTTGGTACTAGGATATTTCCAATTCTGTTGATTCCTCTCTCTCTTAGCTCTACATCGTTAGTATAAAAGCTTCCAAGAATGAATGGCTTATAGCTCTTTATTATGTCTTCTTCTATTCCTCCCCCACTTGTTACTAATACATCTACATATTTATGCTTTACTAACCATGCTATAATCTCTCTTAATCCAGAACTAATCATGTTAGAGGTATAACTCATAAAAATAGTTGCTCTTTCTTTTCTCATCTCTCTAACTATATCAATTGCTATTCCTAGATGACTGGCTTGGAAGCCTATAGATTTAAAAGACTTAATGAAGGATTTTAGATCTATATCCTTGTCAAGCCATGGGCCTTTTATCGATATCCCTTCAATATCTTCTGATTTTTTTAATATGTTTTCTCTTGGATCCTTTGTATTAGTCATGAATATGGGTTTATGTGTACTCTTTTAAATATTTTTATAATTCTTTTCAATATTGAAAAATTTCTATTTCGTGACCAAAACATTTATTTATAAGAAAAGAATAGCTAGAGCCATGGCAATCAGAAAAAAGGAAGACAAGAAGGGCTTAAGACTAAAAGTAGCGGAAGCACAACAAGACGATGTAAACAAGGGAATAGTAAGAATAGATTCAACACTATTGAAAAAGATAGGCTTAAAACCAGGGAATTATGTAATGATCAAGGGTAATAGAGAAACAGTTGCAATAGCTGATAGGGCTTATCCCGGAGATATTGGTCTAGGAATAATAAGAATGGATGGTTTATTGAGAAGGAATGCTGGTACAAGTATTGGTGAAATAGTATTAGTATACCCTGCAGAAGTAAAAGAAGCAAAGAGAGTAATACTAGCCCCTGCAAGAGAAGGAGTAATCATAAGAGGAGGAGAACAACTCATAAAGAGAGGATTATTAGGAAGAGCTGTACTAAAAGGAGATCTTATAAGTATTGGGGGGACAAAGAGGAGAAGAGCAACACTTATGGGGAATCCATTATTTGACGAGGTATTCCAATTAATAGATGAAACACTTAGTGGTGGGTTCTTGTTTGGAGATATAAAATTCATGGTAGTAAATACTGATCCAGGTGGACCAGTAGTAATAACTGATAATACAGAAGTAGAGATAACAGAAGAGAGAGTAGTAATGCAAGAAGAAAAAGTCCCAGAGATTACATATGAAGACATAGGAGGATTAGATGAAGAAATAAAGAAGATTAGAGAAATGGTTGAACTACCATTAAAACACCCAGAGATATTTGAAAGGTTGGGCATTGAACCACCAAAAGGAGTATTGCTCTATGGTCCACCAGGAACAGGAAAAACACTACTAGCAAAAGCAGTTGCAAATGAGACGAATGCACACTTCATATTAATCAATGGACCAGAAATCATGAGTAAATACTATGGTGAAAGCGAGGAAAACTTGAGACAAATCTTTGAAGAAGCAGAGAAGAATGCTCCAAGCATCATATTCATAGATGAGATAGATGCTATTGCTCCAAAGAGAGAGGAAAGCAAGGGAGAAGTAGAGAGAAGAGTAGTAGCACAACTATTAGCACTAATGGATGGACTAAAAGGGAGAGGACAAGTAATAGTCATAGCGGCTACTAATATTCCAAACGCTATTGATCCAGCCCTACGTAGACCAGGAAGATTTGATAGAGAACTAGAGATAGGAATGCCTAACAGGAAGGCAAGACTAGAAATATTACAAATCCATACAAGGGGAATGCCACTAGCAAAGGATGTTGACCTAGAAAAAATAGCGGATTTAACCCATGGGTTTACTGGTGCAGATTTAGCTGCTCTATGCAAAGAAGCAGCAATGAAGGCATTGAGACGAGTATTACCAGAAATCGAGAAGATAGAAGAAGGAAAAATACCCTCGGAAATATTATCAAAACTAGAGGTAACTAATACAGATTTTATGGAAGCACTAAGAGAGATAACACCATCAGCATTGAGAGAAGTAATAATAGAGATACCAAGAGTTAAATGGGATGATATAGGAGGATTAGAAAAAGCGAAGCAAGAATTAAGAGAAGCAGTGGAATGGCCATTAAGATATCCAGAGGATTTCAAGGCAATGGGTATAAAGCCTCCTAAAGGAGTCCTCTTGTATGGTCCACCAGGAACAGGAAAAACACTACTAGCAAAAGCAGTTGCAAATGAGAGTGGTGCGAACTTTATAGCTGTTCGTGGACCAGAATTGTTAAGCAAATGGGTTGGAGAATCAGAAAAAGCAGTGAGAG
>JAGGZC010000065.1 GCA_021162185.1 Candidatus Woesearchaeota archaeon
CAGTTTTCTTGTACGAGGTTTTTTGGGTTTATTACTCCATAATATGCGAGTGCTCCTATCATCACTGTAACTATTAGTATTGCCCATCCATATGTTGTTAGGAATTCTAGTGCTGCCTGTGCTCTACGCATATGCTCACCTCCAGTTATTGGTAATCAGTGTTGATATATATAAATTTTATGCCTCTAGAACAATAATAGTTATAAATGCTTGATTCTTCCATTCATCCATGATTGATCTAGATTATGAAGAGGTAGTTAAACGAATTGTTGAGAAGACAGGAAAGCCTAGAGAGGAGGTTGAGGGGCTTATAGATGAAAAGATTAAAGAGCTCAATGGGCTTGTCTCGAAGAATGGGGCTGCTCATATTCTTGCAAATGAGTTGGGAATAGTTATGGTTAATCCGTCTGGAAAGATAAGTGTTAGCAATATTGTTCCTGGTATGAGGAATGTGGAAGTAACAGGGAGGGTTGTAAGAAAGTATGAGGCTCGAGAGTTTTCAACTGAGAAGCGTTCAGGTAGGATTGGGAGCTTTTTGTTGGGTGATAATACTGGTATTATCAGGGTTGTTCTATGGGATGATATGGTTGAATATCTTGATAAGATAAAAGAAGGAGATACAATTAAGATTGTTAATGCTTATTCAAGGAAGAATAGGGATAGGAGAGAAATCCATGTTACCAATAAGGCGAGAATAATAATAGGAGTAGAGGAAACCATAGAGATGCCTTCTCCTAGGCGTGTAAGCCTAGCTGAGCTTAATGGGGGGGAGGAGAATATTGAGGTATATGCAACTATTGTCCAGGTATTTGAGCCACGCTTTTTTGAAGTATGCCCTCAATGTGGGAAGCGTTTAAAACTTGTTGAGGGTTCTTTTTCATGTCCAGTTCATGGTGTGGTGGAACCTGATTATAGAATGGTTTTAAACACTTTTATAGACGATGGTACTAGTAGTTTACGCCTAGTGCTCTGGGAGCCACAGATACTGAAAATGTTAGGGATTAGTAGAGATGAATTGCTAGGTTTGAAGGACAATCCAGGGGCTGTAGAGGAGCTTAGACAAAAACTTCTTGGTAGGATTATTAGGGTTATTGGTAGGGCTTCTAGGAATGAGGCTTTTGATAGAGTAGAGCTCATTGCTAATATTGTAGAGCTGGATCCTAATCCTCCAGAGGATTGGATTAAACCATCTATGGATGAGGATTCTACTCTTAAAGAGGAGAGATTTGACTTGGGACAATGATCTGGCCTACGCATGTGCTTGCATCTATAGTGCTATATGTATTGTTGTTTAAACTAGGCTTATTTGATTCTTCTCTCTTTCTTGTTGTTTTATCGTTCATGGCTGCCATTCTTGGTTCTCTTCTACCAGACATAGATGAGAGGAATAGTTTTCTAGGTAAGAAGTCTTTTATTGTTGCAAGAATACTAGGACATAGACAGATTACACATTCAGTGTTTATCCTTATATTCCTCTTGTTTTCTCTCTTGTTTGTCTCGGGAGGGTTAAGATTATTACTCTTAGGGTTTCTTGTTGGCTATGCTTCTCATATATTTCTCGATGCTCTAACAGTGACTGGTATTCCTTTTCTTGGCACAAGGATCCATGGATGGATTAAGACTTCTAGTATAGGAGAATTAATGATTTTTCTCGTTCTCTTAGTTATTCTTATCTTGTTATTATAATCTTCTTGTTCTAATGTCTAGTCTCCATCTCCATATGCCTGGAGAATGCTCTCCCACCCTTTCTGCTTTTAATAATTCAAGCTTATATCCCTTCTTTTCCGCTACTTTTTCAAGTTCTTCTATCTCTTTTTGGATATTGTCTCCTAGAAATCGATACATATGTATTAATCCATTATTTCGAATAATGCTTAATGCTTCTGATAAGAAGCTAGCAGAGTCCTTTGGGAGTGGCATGAACACATGATCAAACTTTTTTACAGTGCCTCTGTATAATGATTCCTGTGTTTTTAGGGCTTCTATAGGATTTTCTTCATCTCTGTTTAATACTTCTATTACTCCTGAATAATATCTAGTATTTTCTAGGAAATATTGGAATTCTCCTAGGTCTTCTTCCTTTATCATTGTCCCATGATATTCTATTGATCCATTCCTCCCATTACTAACATGTAGATGTATTAATCCTTTAAACTTATTGATAGTTGTGCTAAGATTTTTTAGATTATACCCTCTTAGTAGTGCATGACTAGTATCTATGCATATATTTTTTCCATGTTTCTCTGCTATTCTTATTATTTCTTCTATTTCCCCACTAGTATCAGTTATTAGGTTTTCTATGTACATAGACCTAAGCTTTTTTCCATATCTTCCTAGCATTTCATCTGCTTTTTCTATTATTCCTCCATGTCCTGGATTTGGATGAGCCACATATCCCATTGCTCCTTTTTCTACTAGTTTTTCTAGAAGTGTGTATGCTTCTAATACCTCTCTTTCTTCTAGATTACTCAATGCTACCTTCTTGTTTTTATACATGAAGGGCTGATGAATCATTACTCTATAATCCTTGGCTACTAGTTCTTCGATAATTTTTTCTATTTCTTTGTAATGGTTTTCAAGATCTCCATTTTTTAGGTGTAATTCTATCATTCTTGTATGTTTTAGTCTTTTTTCTAGTTGTTTTTTCTCCCAGTGGCTTTTTAGTCCTAGAAAGTATTGATTAACCAATAGGTTTGCGTTTCTTGCATCTCCATGAATCACGAACGCGTTTCTAAGTCTATTTATCTCTATGTTTTTCTTTGCTAGTATGTGTGCGTCAGGGTTTAGTTCTATTCCCACACTTATTCTTGCCTTTCTGGCGGTGCTTATAACATATGGACCAATGCCTGAGAATAATACCATTACATCTTCTCCTTCTTCTACGATTTTCATCGCTGTCTCTCTATCTCTTCCAAGCCTTGGGGAGAAATATGTTTTTTTCACATCTACTAATAGTTTATATCCGTTTTCCTTATGGATTGTTAATGATTCATCCCTACCCGCTATACATTCCAATTCTTCTAGTCTATATGGCCCCTTCCTCTCACTCTTTTTTAGATATACCTTTTCAACATTATATGTTTTTAACAATTCTTTTCCAAGTTCTTTTTTCTCTATCTCGTTTAACTCTCCATCTAGGTGTAGGATTATTATATCACCAACTCTATCCATGCCTATTCCTATGTCTCTTCCCGTTATTTTTCTCACTATTTCTTTTAATCCCCTTACTCTTTTCTTTTCTCTGAATTCTTGTTCAACTACTTCTGCTTTTATTCCCTGCTCATCTAATATTTTTCTAGCTTTTTCCTCGTCTATCACTGGAATTATGAGGCATCCTTTCTCTCTTTGAGGTATAAGTGCTTTATCTATTAATCCTTGTTTTGAGAGAATTCTTTTAGCTTTCTCAGCTTCTAATAGTCTTACTTTCAATCCTTTTCTAGCCATTTTATAGTAGTATGCTTAGCAATCCCGCGAGGAATAATAGGTCTATTAGTATTATTCCTATTCTTGGTAGTTTTATCATATATTCTGGTTTTCTCTCACTATGACTCTGTGATTTATAATACATGTGCATTACTGTTATCCCTAGGATTGCCCCGGTTATTGCTCCTGTTATGCTTATCACTCTTTCAAATCCCCTTCCTCCTAGTATAAAGTATAATAGTAGTGGGGGGAGCATTGTGAATAATAATGATTTAATCTTTCCTTGTTTATAGTCATATCTATACATTTCTAGTCCTGCATTGCTCAAAGCTATAAATGATGTTAGCATTGCCATAATTGCAAATATATTGCCAAAAATACTAAAACCTATTCCTAGTTTTCTTCCCAGGCCAATAGTTGCTATCTCTGTTGTTTCATTACCAGTAACTCCTACTACTACCGTTGAGAATAATACATATATTATGAAAGGCACGATTAGTCCTATGACTATTGCTTTTGCGAGTTTGTCTTCTCTTCCTCTTAGTGCTTCTCTCGCCTCTGGGACTGCTACCATTCCCATGTATGCAAATAATGCTACTCCGTATGCTATGAATAAGTGATGAGTATTTATAATACTATAATTCTCTAATGAGATATATGGTGCTGCTAATATTGAGATCAAACCAATGATTAGTATTAATCCTATTCCTAATCCAAGCTCTGTGCCTGCAACTGTTTTTATTCCTTTTAATACTAGTATCGAGATGATTATCCATATTATTATTGCATATACATATATATCTCCTCCTACTAATTCCTTGATAGTTGTTGGTATTCCTATGAGATAAGCAGTCATTGCTCCATATATACTAAACATCATTGCGAGGCTTACTATTCTTTTACCAGTGTCTCCTAGAAATTTTTTCGCTAAGCCAGGGAGTTGGTGATCATCTCTTACTCTTAGAGCTGTCTCTCCTATAGCTAGATTTGTTAGAAGGGTGAGTAATGCTACTATTATAAGTATTAATAATCCTGCTATATAACCAGTACTTTCTATTGCTTTTGGTAGCCCAAGGATCCCAGCGCCAATAGTTGTTCCAATTATTATTGCTGCCGCTCCTAGTGTATGGTTCATGTCTAGAATTTTGAAGAAAGGTTTTTATAAATTTATTCTTTTAGTAATCCCTTTGCTTTAAGTTTTTCTTTGAATTCTTTGTATTCATCCATTATGCTTTGATCTCCATTAACCTCTACTACTAATCCTTGCATCTTGTAGTGGTTAATAACCCTTAGGGTTTTGTTAATATATTCACTCCATCTCTTTTCTAATACTTCTGGCTTATCATCATTCCTCTGTATTAATCTTGATCCACAATAATCACAAATATTATCTTTCTTTGGTGGCTTTGTTTTTAGATTATAAGTAGCCCCACACTTTGGGCACTGTCTCCTATAGAGTATTCTTATCTCGCTTACTTTTCTAGGAATATTTATTAATACAACTAGCTCTGGCTTGTTGTGTTCATCCATATATCTCGCTTGATCCATATCTCTTGGGTATCCATCAATTATCCATGAATCTAGATTACTCAACTCTTGGTTTACTAATTCATTGACAATATCTGGAGGGATTAACCTACCAGTCTTTAATTCCTCTCTGAGCCATCTACCTAGTTCAGTATCCTTCCTGGATTCTCGTCTTAATACATCTCCAGCACTAATCCATGGAATATTATATTCATGACTAAGCATCTCTGCCATTGTCCCCTTTCCACTGGCAGGTGGGCCTAGTAATACTATCTTCATTTTTATCCAAAATATGATTCCTTTTCTTCTTTGAACTCTTTTTTCCAAGCAGTTATTGCTTCTCTAAAAGCCTTTATACAAGGATCTTTTATATTTTTCCATCCATTTTTCAGTTCCTTGAAGAATTCTTCATATTCTTTTTTATTATTTGTAATCCTAGCAATACTATACATGTTCTTGATCTTGTTTATTATCCTATAACTCTTTGCTAACTCCTTCCTAGTTGCCTTGGAAATATTTTCTGCTTCAAACATTTCTGCTGGACTAGAATCAGGGTATAATAATCCTTCAATCCTTTTCCCAATCTCTTCTATCTTTTCCCAGGCCTTTTTCGCGATATCCTCTTTTTTACAATCCTTACTAATCTTTATTCCCATCTCTTTTTCTAGAAAACTCTTCATCGATCTCTCCATATCCTTGGTTGATAGGTTTCTAATAAAAATCTTTTGATAAAAAATTTCAATATTGAAAAGAAATATTATTTTTAATAAAGAATCAAAAAACTTTATAAACACCTTAACAGTTAACAATTTTTGAGAGGGGGGTTAAAAGTAAATAGCCAGTTGAGGGAAGATTATGAGAGATAGAGAAGCAAGCCTTCAAGACCCGGAAAAGAGGTTTTTTCAGGCATTAAGAGACATATTTATAGG
>JAGGZC010000002.1 GCA_021162185.1 Candidatus Woesearchaeota archaeon
ACTCTATAATTAGTAGTGGGGCAATGATTATTAACACCCCCCTCAAGGATTCAGTCGTAGGAGAGAACAGTGTTGTCAAGTCTAGGCTTCAAAGATTCTATATAGGAGATAATTCAGAACTAAAACATTAAAAATAAAAACAGTAAAACAAGAGGTGAGGGCAATTAATGGTGGATTAATAAGAGACAAAACTACTGGATTATTGATATTATATGGATTTCCTAACTATACAAAGTTTCAAGGATTCTATGATATAGCCAACTATAAACATATAGATTATTTAGGAATAGAGACCAGTGAGAGTGAAGTGAGTATAAAGAAACTAGAGGTTAATAATAGAAAAGTTATTGCAAAGAAGAGTAAGAAAGGAATAGAAGTATATTGGCTCAAGAATGGATTATTGTTCTATGAGTATTTTCCAAACAAAGAGAAAAAAGAAATAGAAATAATACTAGATCTTGATCATAGGCATATAAAGAGTTTTCCAATCTGGGGTAGGTATTATTCTGTTCAAGAAAAAGGAGCAATGATAAGTATAGACTATAAACTAATAGAAAATAATAATATTAGAGAAGAGAAATCCACTTATATAGCTATTGGTAAAGATTCAAGCATAGAAATTCCTGGATGGATAGAAAAACTCTATGAGTATGATAGAAAGAGAAATAGTAAACATGACTTGTGGGTCTATAGGATAAAGATAAGAAAAAAAGCACCATTTAGAATAGTTATAGGCTTGGATAGTGAAAAGAAAACACTATTTAACTATGGTCTCTGGAGAGGGCTTAAAAGAGAGGATGTTATCAATGAATGGGAGAAACAAGAAAAGTATGAGAAAGACCTCCTAAAACTATTAGATAGTCTAGTAAAGATACATGACAAGCATGGCTTTAGTAAAGTAGAAGTAGGGCTACTAGAAAAAGCTAGAAAGAATGTTGCCCAAACAATCCTAGAATTTATGGATAATGAAAGACTAATAGCAGGATATCCTTATTTTATAGAGGAATGGATTAGAGACGAGTTACTAGCACTAAGAGCATTAATGATTAATCCATCTATACCAGAAGAATTCGTGGCAAATATTCTTAGAAGGATATTTAAGCTAATAAAGAGTAGCATCGAGAATAATGATTATAGGTTACCAAGCATAAATACTATGGGTTCTATAAAGAGTTGTGATGCTCCATATTATTATTGGTGTAGATTAATAGAATATCTCGAGACATATGGAATAAAAAACAAGGGAAAAGGATTAACATTAATAGAGATTAGAGAAATGTTGGGCTATCTCCCCAGATTTTTAAGAATAGCTGAACAGAAAGGCATGGAAAAGATAGGAATCCCTCTTCCATATTGTGAAGAAAAGGAATCATGGGTAGACACATGTGGTAAATGTGGTTGTAGAAAAGGAATACCAATAGAACTAGCATTGATACATCTAAAGCTTTATGAATCAATGATAAAGATAAAGCACAATGATCTATTAAAAGACAGTATTGACATAAACCTAAGAGAGATACAGGAAAAATCAAGAAGTCTTTTCAACACTATTCATGAATTATTCATAAAAAGACTTAGAGATAGTTTTCCAGATAGAGATTTTATCACTCCAAACATATTCTTAGGAATATATAATTCCCCTGGAGTACTATCTAGAGGGGGAATAGATAAGATTATAAGAAAAATGATTTCATGTCTATGGCTACCATGGGGAGGTGTCTCTTCTATTGATATCAATCATCCCTGCTTCCAAGAAAAACATACAGGAGAGGATAATAAGAGCTATCACTCGGGGGATTCCTGGTTTTTTATGAATAATATTGTTGGGATAATAATGTATAGCAACAACCCTGAAAGGTATAAACATTATACTTATAGTATCCTGAAAGCAAGCATAAAAGACTATTATAGGGAAGGACTCCATATGGCTTGTTCCGAGATAAGTAGTGCTAATATGCAAACGAGCTATGGATGCCATTCACAGCTATGGAGTGCTACAACCCTATATGAATTATTAAGTCTTATCCTTAAAAAATACAGTCTTAACAACTATTAGACACTGGTTCTCCTTACACCTCTTTTCATATCTATCAATAACCAACCTCTTCTTAAAGAAAGGTGCGTCTAGTAAGAGTGACTCATATTCCCCTCCCTCCCCTATCGGGCTTATCCCCTGCTTTTTCACAATCTCCATAAAGCTCTGTAGATTCTTCTTACTAATCCTAGTACCAATAAAATTCTTTATACCCTCTGCAGAGGTTTTAATGATCATAAACTCATAACCCCTACTCAAAATATCCTTAATCATTCTTTCTTGATCAGTATGCCAAAGAGGAGCTATAGCTTTTAATCCTAGGATCTCTGCTATTCCCAGAAGCCTATCTCTCTGATAACTCGAAAGCACAGCCCCACTAACAATGCATTCTGTTCCAAAAAGAATCATTGATTCCCATATAACTCTTAATAAATCATTCATTTCTCTATCCCTCTCACCAGGAGTAGAGCTCTCTATTAATGGTAGACCCACACTCTTTGCTTGTAGCTTGGCAATCCATGTATTAGGACTATGAAAGAAATAGCTATCAGGATTTTGTGAATGAATAGTTATTAAAGCTACTGGTCTATAACCCCTCTTTTTCGCCATCTCGAATGCGAACCATCCATCCTTCCCAGTACTTATAAGTGAGACAAATCTCTCTCCCAAAAAACTATGCCCAAATAGTTCTATATAACTCTTCACTTTTCTCTCTTTTAATGCTTTTCTCGCAATAAGAGAACTCCTAGATGAATACTGTGCTGCAATCTTTGGTTTCAAGTATACATCACTTGGTAAGCCAAGTCTTTTTGCAATTAATCTTAAAACATATTTATCATATCTCTCTCCTCTCTTCTCGCTTAACAAACTGTTAATATCATTAGAAACCTTTAACCCCTGGGGTAATAATAACGCATGTCTCAATAATTCTTTGTCTAGAAATGGATGTCTCAGCTCTACCCCATTCACAAAGCCTAATACATTATCCCTATAAAGATCTCTCTCATAGATAGATAATAGGTTTGCATAGCTCTCTCTTCCAAGATAGAAGGGATACTCTCTTTGTCTATTGTATCCAATGAAAACATCGTCAGCTCCTAGTCCTGTTAACATTACTTTAATGCCCTTCCTCCTAGCCAGAAGAGTAGCAGTATATGTTACTAAGCCAACTTCTATCTTTACAGGATTAGGGCTAGAGATAAGTTTTATTATTTTTTCAACATCTCCCTGTTTTACTTCTTGTTTTATAAGCTCTACTCCTAATATCTTTGCTAATTCTTTTGCATGTTCCAATTCCTTTAAAGCTCTAGGAGTGTTGGTGTATGCTGTGAATAAGTATATCTTTACGCCCTTTCTCTCAGCAATTCTCTTTGCTATTAATGCTATAATCGCTGAATCTAACCCACCCGAGAAGAGTATACCAAAATCTTGATTTGGGATTCTTTTCTCAACTGCTTTGATTAACAATTCTTGAAGCGTTGAACTATGCTTGTTTATTGTAGCTATGTCCAACTCTTCTGGAAGATATTCTCTAAACACTTTATCTAAACCCCTTAATCCTAGGATTCTTGATAAGGGAGTATAATGTCTCTCGATGAAGCCATCCATATCTACTAGTAGATAACTCCTAGGGTTTAATTCTCTTGGATCTATACCCAATTTTATTAATACTGATTTTTCACTGGAAAAAATAAATAATGTATTATCTCCTTTTCTTCTCAATTCTTTTTTGTTTAGAGCTTTTAGATAGGGTTCCTTTCCATGGATAACAATCCTATGTTCCAGTGGAGAGTACCATAATGGATTTATACCTATAGGATCACGCATTAATAAGAGCCTGGATTTCTTAAACATTGCTAATGCATACTGACCATCTAACAATCCTACTAGATCATGGAGATCCCTATGAGTATTATACTTCTTTACTACTCTAAATAATGCTTCTGCATCATTTCTTGCTCTTCCCAGTTTCTTCCAGTTATAGATCTCACAATTAGATACAAATACTTTATCTTTATCTATCAATGGCTGTGCAAGATGATTCACAACGCTATGCAAAGAGTGTAGCATAATGACAATCCTATCCGCTCCTAGGGTTTTTCTCTTAATTATCTCATAGAACTCCTTT
Organism: Candidatus Woesearchaeota archaeon; assembly: GCA_021162185.1. Lineage (GTDB taxonomy): Archaea > Nanobdellota > Nanobdellia > Woesearchaeales > JAGGZC01 > JAGGZC01. Next base: position 4,164 of record JAGGZC010000002.1, read on the forward strand.
GTATATAACTCTTCTATGTTTCTTGCATATGCATTCAAAATGTCTACTATCTTTTTGCCTTTTAATATTATTATTGCTATTCCCTTTGCTTCTCTCCCTCTATGCCTTATTCCTCTATGCAGCCTTTCCGCTATTCTTAACGCTTTTTCTATATTTCCCAATCTATATATAAATCCTGCTATCCCACACATTTATGATGGAATATCTATCTAATTTAAAAGAATTACTATCCTTCCTTTGTACTTGAAAGGAATACTATTGCAAGCGTTGCAATTATAAAAACAACCATTACTCCTAAGAAATTTGGATGGAAGAATGTTCTTACAAAGTCTTGGTGCCAGTTACTAGGAATACTTTCATTTGTATAATTACTCCCTCCTGGGAGTTGTTCCCTTATCTCTCCTTGGAATACATGGGCGATAGAGAAGAATAATATTATTACAGCCAAGCTTATAGCTGTATATAGTATGGTAGGATTTTCCCCTAGGTTACTAATATCTTTTATTCCAAACGCCGCAACGATTAGTAAAATAAATATCCCTATAGTCATAATTGCAGCATACCATGGAAGAGCTATTGCAAGTATCTCTACTATTTTATTAGTAGTAGCTATTAGCAGTGCAACAACGAATGCTAGTATTGCATTTATTCCATTACTCGGGAATAGTTTAATCTTTGAGAGTACTGCATATATTAATGCAAATGCTAATAGGAATATCAATACTGGTAGTAATGGTCCCCTAACCAATGCTTCTAGGAGTGTTGGCATTTTTATCCTTAATCTTTAAGTTCTCCAATCACAAATTTTTTTGCTTTCTTTCCTGTATCTCCCCCTCCTCCACCTTCCCCTGTTATCCACCATACAATTAGTCCAAATACTACTAGGACTATTATCATTGTGTATGTCTCAGGATCTCCAAGCCAGGATAGCCATGATGGAAGACCATACCATCCAAGTGCATTAAAGATTATTACTATCATCACTATTACGCTTCCAATCACTCCAATCCATCTAATAAAATCTGAGTGTATTTGATCTGGAAAGAATAGCCCTACTAGCATTAAGAAGAGCAATCCCACAACTAGTACTGCTGAGACATTTGGGATTATGTTGTTTAATATTTCTACTGGATCATTTGGTGATGGATATAGTAAATGCTGGAAAACAAGGGTTAAAGCTATTACTAGTGCTATAAGTGTATTATACTTCCTAGCCTTAGGCTCTTCTCCCAATATCTTTGCTTTTTGCAGTATTGCGAATACTAATGTAAATATCAGTATAAATGGTAATAATACATCTGCCACACCTATCTCATCCAGCCAGTAGATCATTGAATAAAAGTCTGCCATTGCATCACCTCCATAGGTTTATTTATTCTTCTTTATCCTTTTTTTCTATGCTAGGGCTTTTAACTATGAATGCTACTAATCCTATCATTACTGCTAGGAATATTATTGATCCAACAATTTCTCCACCTATATTTGTAGCAACCCAGTTATAGGCATCATCTAATACACCTGCTGCATGAAGGATTATGAGAATTGTAGCTATGAAGATTATAACAGTGAAGGCTTTGATCCATCCATCTTCTAATAATTGTTTTTTCCCTCCTTCTGGATTATAGAATACTCCTACCATTAATAGGAATCCAATGCCTATAACCATTACAAGTGCTGCTATTGCTAGGAACTGGTTTATAAAAGCAACGAGCTGTGTTGCTGTGACTATTATTAATCCCACTACTAATGCAACCATTGCATCTAAGTTCTTTCTTGGATATTTCTTTCCTCCTATCTCTTCTTCTCCTAGTATTCTAGTCTTTTCTAGTATCGCAAAAGTGATTGTAAAGATTAATAGGAATGGTAGAACTATGTCATATAATCCTAGTTCTCCTAGGAATTCTATTACTCCTCCGAGCCAGCTCATTATTAATGTTTTAATTATATGGATATTTAAATATTTTGCTTTTTTCTAGTCTTTCTAGCCATCGCTTATGCCTATCTTCCTTGTTCTAAGCTCTTTCTTTATGCTTATTATCAATCTCTCTCCCTTCCTTTTTACTATTCTCTGATCTTTAGCTATGCAGGGCAGCCTTGTCTTTGAGTAAAGAATCGTTCTATCATTCATAATAGCGGTAACTATTATATGCCCTGCTCCTTGAAAGATGTTTATTGCATCACTTCTTATCTTCTTTGGTATATGATAGCTTAGTTCTATTATTGTTTTCTTCTCTTTTATCTCTGGTTTTAATAGTATTATCTTTGGCTTTTTAAAACCTAAGAAATAATAAAAATAGAATGTAAGCGCATCTATTACTATGTCTGTCTTTGTCTTTCCCTCTATTCTTGCCAACTCTTCTAAGTCCTTTTCCAAGAACTCTGGGAGTCTTAAACTTATCATTTTCTCTTTGATAGATGTTGTTCTTTAAATGTTTTTAGGGCTTCTTCAAAATGTTTCCTTGCTACTTTTCCAGGTTTCTTTCCCTTGATCCTTGCTTCTCTTATAGCAATCATGGCTGCTTCTCTACATATTGCTTCTATATCTGCCCCGCTAAAGCCCTCTGTTTGCTCTGCTAGTTCTTTTAGATTCACATCTTTGCCTAGTGGCATTCCTCTCGTATGGACTCTAAATATTTCTAGTCTTTCTTTTTTATTTGGCAAGCTTATCTCTATATGTCTATCAAATCTTCCAGGCCTTAGTAATGCTGGGTCTAGCATGTCTGGCCTATTGGTTGCTGCTATTACTACTACTCCTTCCACGTTTTCAATACCATTCATCTCTGTCAATAATTGACTTACTATTCTTTCTGTGACACCTGAATCATAATGAGCACCCCTAATACTCGCAAGGCTGTCTATCTCGTCGAAGAATATTATTGCTGGTGCTACTTGTCTAGCCTTTCTGAACACTTCTCTCACTGCTTTTTCTGATTCTCCAACCCATTTGCTTAACAATTCTGGTCCACGAACAGCTATAAAGTTCGCACCACTCTCATTTGCAACTGCTTTTGCTAGTAGTGTTTTTC
>JAGGZC010000025.1 GCA_021162185.1 Candidatus Woesearchaeota archaeon
ATATAAGATTATAGTGTATATGTTTACAAATATTGAAAATGGTATCAACTGATCTGTTAAAAAAAGTAGTGAATGAATTAGTAGGACCAGAAGCATTAGACATAGTTCTTTATCTAAAAGGAAAAGAAAAGATCTCAGAATTTAAAATAGCTAAAGATCTAAAGATGGAGATTCATCAAGTGAGAAATATTCTCTATAGATGCTTAAGATATAACATCCTAAGGTTTAGAAGGAAGAAGGACAAGGCAAAGGGATGGTATATCTCTTACTGGGGGCTCAACGAGAGAGAGATACCATTCATATATAAAAAGCTCCTAGAAGAAAAAGTTCAGAAATTGAGAGAAAGACTCGAAAGAGAGGAGGGCACTCATTTCTATCTGTGTAGGAATGCATGCATAAGAGCAGACTTTGAGACAGCTGCAGATCTAAACTTTACTTGTCCTGAATGCGGAGAGATCCTAGAGTTACAGGACAATAGGAGGACTATTGAATTCTTGAAAAGCCAGATAAAAAAGCTTGAAGAAGAACTAGAAAGCATTGAACCAGTAACTGGTAGAAGGAAGAGGAAAAAATGAATACTATTAGTATAGATAAAGACTTATTCCTAATAGGCCCGGGAGTATTGTATAGGGATACATTAATAATGAGTGATATACATATTGGATACGAGGAGGCATTAAACAAGCAAGGAGTATTGATGCCAAGGATTAGTTATGAATTAATAAAAAACACTGCGAGAGAAATTATAAGACTAGCTGAGAGGAATGCAAGGATAAACAGAATAGTTATAAATGGGGATTTGAAACATGAATTTGGAACTATTAGCAAGCAGGAATGGAGGCAATGCCTGGATTTTCTAGACTATTTAACGAGTATTAGTAGCGTAGTATTAGTAAAGGGTAATCATGACACTATTATTGGACCAATAGCTGATAAGAAGAATGTGAGAGTAGTAGAAGAGCTAAGGATTAATGATATGTTAATCATTCATGGACACAGAAAGCCTGAGAATATGGAAAAAGTGGGAATAATAATCATTGGGCATGAACATCCAGCTATTAGTGTTAAGCATGGGGAGAGAAGAGAGGCTTACAAGGCATTCCTAGATCTGGATTATAAGAATAAAAGACTAATAGTCATGCCTAGCATGTTTCCATTAATAATTGGGAATGATTTGTTAAAAGAAAAACCATTAAGCCCATTATTATTAGAAACAAATCTTGATTCCGCGAGAGTATTCTTATTGGACAATGAGTACAATATATATCCAATGGGTGATATAAAGACTATTAGGACTTCTTCTTTAGACTAGTCTTCTTTGCCTTTTCACTAATAATAGCACTATTCCCAGTGGGATCCTCTATTACTAGTACTGCTTTATCCCAGCCAGAGAGTATGCGATTAATCTTTTTTATGAGCATTCTAGCCTTTTTTTCTTTCTCTCCATCTAGGTCTGGGAGTAGTTGCTCTATACTCCTCTTTATCCTGTTTATAACCCCCTCAATAGTTGTGATGAACCCATTATTATTTATTCCTGGCTCTATGGATCCAATTCTCTTTAATAATATTCTTCCAGCACTACTCCTCACTACTAATATGTTTAGATCCTCGGGTTTTTCTATTACTATTTCATATCTAGCTGGTTCTTTTCTGTCAAGGATTTCTACGTCTGCAGCGTGATACAAGCAGTTCTTACAACTCATGCTCATTAATAATATCCTGCCAAAGAACGGGATGTCTCTCTCTATTTGTGTTAGTATAAGCGTGTTTTGTTTGCATATTGGACACTGCTGTCCCTCTATCTTTTCAATCTTGTCCCTCTCCTCCATGAATAGCAATGAGAAAGGGGGCTATATAAATTTTTTTATAGAAGAAAAAATTTCAATATAGTAAAGAATTTATATTTCTTCCTCCATGCTCCTAAAACCACTACTAGCACGATAGATTTCAGCAAAACTAGGAGTGGCTATAATATAGTCTTCTCCTACTCCCGCGATGTCTCCACCAATCACTTCTATTGTCTTTTTTATCTTGTTTATAGCTCTTTTTAGTTCTATTATGTCTTTTTCTCTTAATGGTTTAATGTTTATTATGGCAATAGTATAGCCCTCTCTAAGAGTGTCGAGTATTAGTTTTATATCAGAGAAATCATTTAGCACAAAGGGCCTTACTATTACCTTTGTACCCTCTTCTTGTGTGTCTGGACCAATCTCCACATAGTCTGCTTCCTCTGTCCATTCTTCCTCGTATTCTTGCTTCTTCTTTTTTGGAAATATTGGAACCATGTCTTCACCCCTCCTTGTTTTTATGATTATAACCCTAAAGAATATCTGAAACTACATATATATAAATGTTTCGAATAAAACAAGGAAAGAATAATTTTCAATATTGAAAAGAATTGTTTTTGTTTTTTGAAAAAATAAAAAGGATTATTCATCACTAAATAGTAATAATATAACCAAAAAATTTATAAACAAGAAAAATAATACAAAGAAACATGGCATACATAATATTCAACCCGCCCAGAGAAAAAAAGATACACCCAGTCATACCACTATACCATGATCCAAAACTAGAAGAAACACTAGAAAACATGGAAAAAGAAGGAAAAGAATGGAAACAAACAAGAAAAGGAATCCTAGGACTAGGAAGAAAAAACAATATATACACACCACAAAAAAGAAAGACCAAAAAGATAAGAAAACAACTAGAAAAAATAATACTAGGAGGAACAATACTACTAGGAACAATAGGAATAACACAAGCAAAAACAATAACAATACACTTCAAAGTATACAACGACCAAATACTCAACCACACAGCACAAACAGGAATAATCACACCAGACACCACACAAGCATACCCAGAAGCAAGAATAATATTCCAAGAACTAGACACAATACAAGAAAGATACATAAACATAGCAGAAGCAACAACAAACAACAACGGAGAAGCAACAATAACAGCAGAAATAACACCAATAAACGAAAACCCAAACACACCAAGACAAACACTAGAAG
>JAGGZC010000023.1 GCA_021162185.1 Candidatus Woesearchaeota archaeon
ATGATTGTAATTCCTTGCTATGCGAGAACTATGGGGAGGGTTGTTATTATTCAAATGGTGTATGCCTCTCTTGGTGGAATATGACTTGTAGTGACTATACTAGTCAAGATGACTGTACGGGTGGTAGCAATAGAGATATCTCTATTTATTGGTCTTCAGATCAAATATTATCCACGAGTACCAATATATTAAATCCTAGTGGTGATAAAGTAGGACTAGGTACATGTGTATGGTCTAACGATATATGTTATAAGGATGCTGATAATTATAAGTTGAGTCTAGGTGATCAAGATAATTGCACGCGTCATGACTGTTTGACTGATAATTATCCACCAGAAACTGTTTTGGATTTATCATTACTTCAAGATGAAACAATATATGATTTAGACATGCTTCCAGCATTGTTTACCGTGAAGGATTATAGATATGATCCATCAAGACAGGGATATATTCCAAATGTTGGTGTTGGTGTTCTTGACACCTATGTATTGTTTAAAGGAGGAGCAACCCCCCAATATTTCAAATCAATAAGAGGAATGGATATTAGTGATATCCCAACACCTATGAATGGTGTTCATACATGTACTATTCCAAGAGAGGGAGGAACACAAAAAGGTAATTTTCGAAGACCTCGAGAAGAACCTTTGACCCTTGTCCAGAAACACACAGGGGATTACAATCTCTCATTCTTCTCTATGGATAGTGCTAGGAATGTTGAAAGAGTGAAGTCAAGAATGGTTTCTGTGGATCTAGATCCTCCAGCAATATATGAAAACATTAACCAGGCCCATGGTAAGACTGGAGTCATGCCAAACGAGTATTATTATACTAATTTAACTATTCATGACTATGTATGCGAGGCGTCTTTAAATGAAGACTCCTTAGTTTATTATGATTATAACTTGTCAAATCTCGATGGATCTATCCCTCCAATAAGTATTGGAGGATTTATTACTAGTGAGGGCTGGGTTGATACAACCATGGATTATCTTCCAGATGGAAATTACCAGCTTGTCAGGAGATATATAGATAAATATGGACATGTATATGAGTCTATAGAGAATATTAGACTACAATCTGATAATAGGATTTATGCTCCAACTCCTTGGTTTGAGACGCTTCCACAAAGCATAGTGGAGCTTAGTATTAATACCACATATAGTGGTGAGTGTAGATATTCTAACACCACTCCATTATTTAAAGATATGGACAATGAGTTTAATAATATAGAGGGCAATGGACCATTTAAGTATTCATCCAGACTATCTTTTGATAATACAGGTGTTTATATTTACTATACTGCTTGTAATCTTTCTATTGATAATAAGCAAGTAATAGTTGAGAATAATCCAGGTGACTGGATAATCTTTGCTATTGATAATGATCCACCCAATACACAAGTATCTTTTGATGCCTCTCCTAGTGAACAAAAAGAAGTAGTTATTACTTGTAGTGATTGGAATGAATCCCTTATATATGGCAATCTAGACCTATCTGCTGGTTGTAATAAGACAAGGTATCACATTGGGAATTGTACTACAACCCCCATAAGTTTTGAAGAATTGAATGCAAGTGAATTACCATATGTGTTGAGTGTTAATCTATCAATGGTCATAAGTAATGGTGGCGATTGTTTATGGTATTATTCTACTGATAAGCTCGGAAATGAAGAAGGTGTTAAAAAGATAATTTTGAACATTACTGATATTACTCCTCCTAGGCTGGTTGAGGGTAGTATAGAATGAGGTGGGGGCAATATATAGGAATATTTGGAATAATCCTCATTTTCATTGAGTTATTTGCATCTATACAAACAGTAGGTGCTATTAATATAAATGAGACTGATCTTGGCTCTACAGAAAATGTTTTCCCATCAATTATAGCCATTTTTGATGAACAAGTAAAGATTGATACTTATAATCTTCATTCATCTACTGCTGTTATTCCCATAAGTCAGCCACAGGGAGAGAATTGTTTGGAGAATTATCCTGATTATTGCATCAATTGGACTACTACTCCTACTCTTCCTCTTCCTAGGAATAATCATACACTAGAACTACTAGTAGAGGATTTATATGGAAACCAGTTATTAGCAAGGCTATACTTTGAAATGATTAATGATAGCTTGGTGCCCATCACTCTTTTATCACCACTACCAGCAGGATTTTCTAGTAAGCCAGAGTTCAATTTTTCTATTGGAACAGGATTAACCCTTGATAAAGAGGATTGTAGATATAAGATTTATAATAATCCCAGTGATATAAACTGTGATTTTAGTACTAATCTCAACTCTTGTTTCTTTAACCTTAACATGTTTGATGAATCTTCTAGTAGCGATGACTCTACTGTTTTTAGGGTTGAACTATCAGGATTCACCGATGGTGATTATTCAAATACTGCTTTTGTTATGTGTAATTCTTCAACTCTTGGCTTTTACTGGAACTATTTTGGTATTGGTTATGATTCAACCCCTCCATCTATTGATGCCAGGGCTAGTCCTGATTTAGTGACTGATTTTTCTAAGCCTTTTTCCACTATCATTATTAATTCTGATGATCCTATAACTTGTAAAGCCGAGTGTATTAATGATCATAACTGTGAGAAGGTGAGCATAACATCTAAGACAGCCTATGCTTCAAACAACTTTGGAGACTATTATAAAGAACAATATATAACTATTGATTTTAGAGAAGCAGATCTAGGGGATTATGATTTCGAGGTTTCATGTATAAATCCTGCTGGTTTAACTAACACAACTATTATTGAAAATATTTCTTATCAACCAGAGACCTATTTAAGCATTATATGGGTTTCTCCGGATGAATTAGTAGCAGAAGATAGTTTCAAGATAGAGGTAATGACCCCTAAACTGAAATATGGGGATCTTACCTGTAAATATTCCTTGGATAATAGCGATCTACAGGACATGGATAAATATTCCTCTAACAGCCATTATATTTTTAATGATACTATTACTGGAATAGAGGATGGACAACATGAAATACTAGTGAATTGTTCATATCAACTTGTAGGGTATTCAACTTATAGAACTATGAGTAGGTCTTTTAGAGTAGATACTACTCCTCCAAGTATTGAAATACTAAATATTTCTAATCCTTCTTGCAGTCTTTCAACTATTTGGTTCAAGGTAAATACTAGTGATGAGGTATCAGGTGTTAGAAGGGTGTATTATAACATAACTCTTGATGGGGAGGTTATATATGAGGATGATATTGGGGCAGATAATGGTGAAAAGAAAATAACTGTTGGTAACTTAGAATTATTAGATGGTTATACTTATGATATTATTGTCTGGGCAGAAGACAAGGCGGGGTATGTCTCGAGTATTGATACAGCTTCTTTTGAGGCTACGAATAGTAGTGATCCAAGGTGTGATTATACAAGGCCATCTACTAGTTATCATGCATGGAATTGTACTCAGGGATTATGTGTAAACATTACTTGTAGTGATACTGGTAGTGGGTGTAGTGATGAATTCTACTATTCGAATCATACTAATATATCTGAGCCTTGTAGCTATGATAACTATGGATCACTCTCAACTAGTCTACCAATAATTCTCTACGAGTCCTCTAAGCTTTGCTGGGTTGTATATGATAATGCTGGGCATAACGCGTCTATGAGCCAGTATTTTGTTGTAACCCAAACACCAAGCCAGCCAGATCATTGTAATAATGGAGTAAAGGATAGTGATGAGACTGATATTGATTGTGGTGGTAGCTGTTCTCCTTGTGGAGAAAACAAGTCTTGTAACTCTGATAATGACTGTGAATATGGATTGGAGTGCTATGAGAATATATGCCAACCCTTTAATCCAGATAGGGATGGGGATGATATTAATGATGACTGGGAGGAGCAATATTGTAATGGTGATTGTGATCCAGACGAGGATCTTGATGATGATGGATTAACAAATCTGGAGGAATATACATATAGGACTGATCCATTAAACCCTGACACTGATGGAGATGGCGTGAGTGATGGAGAAGAAATAGCAAGGGGTACTGATCCACTTGATCCCTATGATTATCCAAGAAAATCTCCATTGATATGGATAATACCTTTGATTATTCTAGGAATCGTGATCATTGGTGGGGCTGGATATTATATTATTAATCAGAGAAAGCAAGGTATAGTGGAACAAGGAAAAGTAGAACAGCCTAGAAAGATTAGTCTAGAAAAACTTAGAAAAGAGAACCCTAAGCTTGCGAGGGAGATTGAGAAAAGGAAGGCGTTGCGAAGGGCTCTTAGTAATATTTCTAAGGAGAAGAAGATCAAGGAGAGGAAGCAACTGCTAAAAGAGTTTGAATCCCCCATAGTTAAGCAAGAACAAGAAACAAAGGGTAGAGGAATGAGACAGATAAGGGATGAGAGGAAACCAGAGCCAAGAGAGAGAAAAGAAAAGAAAGAGGGATTAGAGGAGAGCGGGGAAGGAGGATTCATAGATATAAAAGAGTTGGGTTCAAAACAAGAAGGGGATATCTTTGAAAGATTGAAAAGGATTGCTGGGAGAGATGAAAAAGAGATAAGAGAAGCGATCTCTTCTAATAAAGCGCCATTTGAAAAGGCAAGGGATATTGTTAATTTATTGCCCTCCAGCTATGATCCAAAAATCTTTGAATCATTATTAAGACAATTACTTGCTTCTGGTAGGCTTTCCAAGTCTGAGGTGTTTGCAACCATAATGGAGATGAAGTCTAGGGGATTAATAACTTCTCGTGAAGCATTGAGACTTGTAAAGTCTCTAGGAGTGGCTTAGCATAATGAAAGAGTGATTATAACATTCCCTGGCATTGGCCACAGGGAATAAACTTGTATGCTTGGAGAATATCTCTCTTTTCCACATTGACTACTATTAATAATTATGTATTCCTTATTATCTCTGACTACTTTGAATTCATATTCATAGCCTTTTAATAACTCTGGTAGAGTAGTGTTTATAAACCATTCAGTATATGTACATGAGTCCAATATATGTGTACCATTACTACACTTTGCTTGTTGAAGGGTTACACAATCATCTATGATATCCCTAAGTTTTTCTCCACAGGTATCAGTGTTGAGTATTGCTTTTAATGTGCTACTAGTTAATGTGTCAGTGAAGATTGTTTTCTCTTCTTGTACTCTTGGAATTGTCCTATGACTACTAATCGTGAGATAAATCGCAGTAGACACTACTATTAATATTACAAATACGACTAGCCCCATTATTTCTAGTTGTGTCTTTCTCATCTTGGATATTGTTTATTGATCTCTAATATTCCTAATCCTTCCTTCTTGCTAGATGTATTATATATGTTTATAGTGTATCTATATGTATAACTAGACATACTCTTTTCCAGAGAGTTGTTGTACACTGTGAGATTGAAACTTGTAGGATAGATTTGTATTATCCTTATATAACCATATCCAAACAATTTTTTGTATAGTTCTTCTAGTTTTTTGGACTTATTTGCTGCTCTTGCTTTCTCTAGTTCTATGCAATAGTCCTCATTATTACATTTTATTTCTGGTGCATATAGTGCTATCTGACTAATAGCTACTGCTTCTCTCTCTTTTTCTTTCTCAATAGCCATTTCTAATTCTCTCATCTTTGAACTGGAATAGATTTGTATTATTAATCCAAACATGACCACTATGACTAATCCTACCATTATGGATTCCATCATCTGTATTTGTGCTTTTCTTCTCATCTTAATATATATCTGGACAATTCTTTTTATATGCATCTCTCTGTATGTTCTTTAATGTTGAATATTCATTCTTGAGAATCTTAATGTTTCCATTATTACCCACTATTGCTGCATAACTCTGATTTGCAAGGCTTAAAAGTAAACAACAATCATAATTATAAGAGGGATTATTATTACAATCAAGATTATCCATTATTCTTTCTACTCTTTCTTGTAGTATTGAAGCAATTATTGCTGCTCTCTCTTGGATTAATGCCAAGCTACAATTATAGTTATCTCCAGCTATTACTGCTAGTTTTAACATTCCGTCTCCAAGATATCCATATTCCTTACCATTTATCTTTATGAGCTTTTCTGAGTCATCTATCTCTATGTGTTCATCACAATCTTTTTCTTTACTATTAATACATATACATCTCACTCCTTTTCCACAAGATTCACTTGTAATCTCTTCTGGGAATCCTAATCCATAACCATCTATTATCCTTGTATTCTTATCCATCATTGTTACTCCTATACCAATATTAAATGGTACTTCAAGGCTATTAGTAATAATCAATACATTCCCACCACCAACTCTTCTTGGGATGAAGGGTATTGCCCCAGGAATATTTACTCTTGAGCCACCTAGATCAATGTATAGCTTTTCATCTATGCATCTTGCTTCTAGTTCCTTAGTGGCTAGTAGTGGAATGTTTGTCTCTTTATAGGTCTCTCCTTCTCCTTGTGCTTCTCTTAGCACTGTTGCAATCCTACTACTCACACCTATCTCTATTTCTCTCTCGTTCAGCTTTGCTTGTTTTGATGCTATACTGTAAAAAAAGATTATTATTATTGCCCCAACTATTCCTATTAGTATCCAGTGTAGACCGATAGATGCTCTTCTCATTTTATTATTGCATATTTTCCGTTTCCCTCAATGTTTAACTCGAATAAGCCCCCCTTTGCTTTTATACATACATATCCTTTAGGTGTTGCGAGATATTCACTCATTCCTATCGCTTCTAGTTGTAGTTGTTGTGGGTTTTCTCCTCCCTTTGAGATAAATATATTTTGTGTTACTCCTTTATTCCATGCTGTTTTTAGTGTATCTGGTGGGTTACCTTCCAATTCTTCAGCAACTCTGGTATTAGTGTTGTTTATTATACAAAGCCACTCATAGTTACAAGGAGGAGTTATTCTTATAACCTTCTTAATCCCATATTGATGATTGTTTTCCCCTATCTCTTGTAGTTGTTGTAGAAATCTTATCTTTTCTGCTTCGCATCCATGCTTCATTATATTGTTTATTGATTTATATCCGAAGAGTGCTATAACCCCTATTAGTATGGCTGCGAGTAGGTATAGGAATACTTGTTGTATTTGTGCCCTCCTCATGTTTTATTTCTTCCATGTTTTTATTATTTAAATCTTTTCAATAATATTTATTTTCAATATTGAAAATTTTTCTATATAGTAAAGAATTAAAGTTTTTAAAGAATATAAAAAAATTTATATATTAGTTTACTAAAAACTATACTGAAAGGAGGTGGAATCATGAGAAGAAAAGGAGACCTATCAATAAACATGATAATAGTGGCAGCAATAGCATTACTAGTACTAGTAATAATAGCAGCACTGATAATAAGGCAATATGGCAAAGTAAGCACTGTTACAGAGAAATGTGCAGGAGGAATAGGAACCTGTAGTGATACTGGAGAATGTGGAGAGGGTTATCAGTCAGTACGAGATCCAACATGTAGGAGTGGATATTGTTGTATACCCAAACCAACTCCAGAGGCGTCATAAATAAAAATTCATGATGCTCAAACAGAGAAAAGCAATAGTATGGAGCACTATATTAGGGTTAACCTTATTTCTAATAGTACTCTCTATACTCATTCTTATTTCCTATAAATCTATTTTTCTAGCAAATAAACTTGATGTTTGTCAAGGAGGCTACTATGTACCGGAAGATAAGTGTGACAAGTCAAAGATCCCAGATGAAGGGATAGGGAAAGAATTATCACAATTCTCTAAAAATGGGAAGATTTGCTGTCCAAGAGAAGCAATAGACCCAGAATACCTTACAGAACTAGAAAAGATTGAGAGAGGAGAAACACCAAGAATAGGATCGCCCTGGATAGAGTTATCATTAAAATATGAGGATCAAGAAATAGACCTAAAAGGAAGAACGAGTATTGAACTATTACCAGATCATCCTTACAGATTATATGGGTATATAAAGAAGAATGACAAAGACAAGAATACGTACGATTGTGAGTATATTCTATATGAAAAGAAAACCGAGGACACGAAAAATGTGATAAAGAAGAATGAAGGGCAATGTAGTGACTCAAAAAGACTACTAATAACCCTAGACCCCAAAGAGGATATACTATCAAAGGAGTATGATTATAGAAACATATATTTACAAGCAATAGTGAGGAAAGATAAAGAAATGGTTTCCTCGATAGTCCCAATAAGGCTGATCTTTAAACAAGAATTAAGTGATTTGGGATTCAATATTCAAAATGCAGAGATAAGGCTTTTAGCAACAGGGGATAGATCATTTACTGTAAATTATGAATGTCAGAATTGTAATGTTTACATATTTCCCTCTGATAAATGTGATCCCTTGAGAATTTACAAAGAAAACCCATGGACTAATGGATACTTGGTTCTAGATAAGATTGATCCAGAGGAAGGTGTTTGTATTATAGCAGAAAGGAATGGGGGAATACAAGTTCTCTCTTGGCAAGATATTGAGGATGAAATAGATAAAGTATTAACAATAGAACCAGAATTAAGCATAGTTGATATTGCTCTTGATGAACAGACAACTGGCAAAGGTGTAAGAGTTGATGCTTCAAATATAGTAAATCTGTTTAGAGATCAAATGAATCTAGTAAAATTCATATACTTTGATTACTGTATAGACATAGATGAGGAATATTGTTTAGATGATGATCATTGGGGGGTAAAACTCATAGATAAGAATAACCCCCAGATAGAGATATACACAGGGAAAAGAAAACTCTACTACAAAACAGCACTTCAATTGGATGATGGACTATACACAACAGATATTAAAGAATTTGTGGTTAGCTAAAAATGAGGGGAGAAATAGATATAAAGGAATTAGTATTAATTATATTAGTCTTGCTATTCATTGTTATGGCAATCTTAGCGATAAGAAGTATAGCGGGTAGGATATTATGAATAGGAAAGGAATGACATCCTTAGTAGTAATAATCACCTCAATATTGTTCTTATTAGTAGCAATAGTTATTTTTGCAGAAATAAAGGGTAGAGCAAGTCCTCTAGTTATGGTAAATACATGTAAAGCACAGATAGCAGCAGCAATTATGAATCCGGCACAAAATTTTTTCCCAATAAAGGCTTGCGAAGGAATTTTTCCAGCATCAATTACAATAGATGAACAAGATGGTGATCGAGCATTGAAAAGACTTGCTTATCTCATATATCTTGTATCAGACCTTGCACCTACAGAGGAATACAAGGATGCTTTATTACAGTATACACCAATATTCAAACTTGAGAGAGATAATGAGAAAAAAACATGCTCACAGATATTTCTAGTTACTATTGATAAGGATTATAAGGTTAGAAAGACGAATGATGATGGTAAATCTGAGGAAGTATTGTTGAACTGTGAGATTTTGAGAGAATATCTCGATGAGGAGGGCTTCCAATCTATTGAAGATAAGGCATCAGGAGTAATATATTCTCATCTTGAAAAAATACATAATAATGG
>JAGGZC010000009.1 GCA_021162185.1 Candidatus Woesearchaeota archaeon
ATATTTCTTTTTCAAGCCTCTCTATTAGTACTATATCACTCCTAGTTGCTGGCCTCCTAGGAGCATATGCACATTTAGGCAGACTTCTCTCTGGGAATGTACCCATTCTTTTAGCTATATCTATTATCTCTTCTTTATCCATCCCTATTAGTGGTTCTAATATTAATAAATCAGTCGCATTATGGATGGATTCAAGATTGTTCAACGTCTGAGTAGCTACCTGCGCAAGATTATTACCCATAATTATTGCTCTTATTCCCTCTCTCTTTGCAATACTAGTAGCTATCCTTATCATTGTTCTTTTACACATTATGCAAGTATACTTCTCCATTCCTTTCTTTCTTAACTCTTTGCTTATCCTTTCAAGTATTGGTTTATATTCATATACTATTAGCCTCATTCCAGGATATATCCTTTTTATCTTCTCAATTGTCTCTTTTACTCTTCTTTCCTCTAGATCTGATAACTTTAAATGTAGGGCTACTACTTCTAATCCTCGCTTTAATGCTAATATACTCGCTACCGGGCTATCAATACCCCCACTGATTAATGCTATTGCTTTTCCACTACTCCCAACGGGTAAGCCACCAATGCCTTTTATAGACTCTGTATAGATATATGCATTCCTCTTGTCAATATCGATAAATATTTCCATCTCTGGATTATCTAGGTTGATCCTAGTTATTTTTGCCAATTCTTCTCCGACAGCTTTATTTATATCAATGCTCTTAAACCCTAGGTTCTTATCAAGTCTATTTGCCCTTACAGCAACACTTTGAGCATTTCTCTCTTGGACGATTCTTCTTGTAATACTTTTCATTTCTTCTATATCTAGTCTTGTTTCTATAGCTTTGGCTATTGCTTTCACGCCCGGTGTTAATGCCAGATATTCCAGCATTTCTTCACTGATCCTTTGTCTTGGATATAGAATTATTCTTCCACTAGTCTTCTTTGCATTTATATCGATCTTTTCTTTTAAGCGTTTTATTAACAAGTCTTCCATCTTTTTTCTTACCGGCCTACTTTTTAGCCCTATTTCTGAATATTTTACTAATATGATCTCCCTCTCCATGATTTATGGTGATAACTCCTTGTTTTTAAATTTTTAATAAGTCTGCTCTCATTTATATATAAACAATGCTTGTTTCATATCAAGCAATAGAATAATTATTTTCAATATTGAAATAAATTATGAAAATCTTTTTATATAAAACCATTTCTTTAATGCTCATGACTGATAATATAGATAAACTACTCGAGATCCTTTTAAAGGAAGAGGAATATGCCTGGCAAGAATTGTTATATGAGCTTGTACGCCAAGAGGGAATGGATCCATGGGATATAGATATAAGCATACTTGCACAAAGATTCATAGAGCTTTTTAAAAAGGCGAAAGAACTAGATTTTAGAATACCTGGAAAAGTTGTTTTAGCCTGTGCAATCCTCCTAAGAATGCAGAGCAAACAAATGCTGGAAAAAGATATAGCAATGCTTGATTCCTTATTATCCAGCACTGAACCAGAATATGAGGAGATAGGAGAATCACCAATAGTTGTGGAAGCAATGACCGGGGAGAAACCAGTATTAATACCGAGGATACCGCAGCCAAGAAAGAGAAAGATAAGTGTATATGATCTTGTCAAGGCATTGGAAAAAGCCTTAGAAATAGAGCAAAAAAGAAAGCTTAGACAAAGAAGAGTGAATATACCAGTCCCTCAGAGAAAGAAAAAAATGGAGATAACAGAACTAATAAAAAAGGTTTATAGGTCTATTGCAAGACTGGCAAAAAGGAAGGAAAAGGTGTTATTCTCAGAGCTTGTTCCAAGTAGAGAGAAACAAGAAGTGATATACACATATCTCCCATTGCTATATCTTGAGACTGATTCAAAGATAAGCCTAGAGCAGAGGGAGGCCTTTAAGGAGATAGAGATCTCTCTCCTCCCTAGTAAGAATAAAAAAAATTTATAAAAGGATTTTTTGTCCTTTTCCATGTCTGGGCCCGTGGTCTAGTGGCTATGATACCGCCTTGACGAGGCGGGGGTCCTGGGTTCAAATCCCAGCGGGCCCACTATGCGGCAGTAGTCTAGCCTGGAAGGACGGCACCCTGCCACGGTGCAAACCCGGGTTCAAATCCCGGCTGCCGCATCGAAACATTTTCATTGAGCACTAGAATTCTTTCATTTATCCTCTATTACTAGCCCATTTTGAATTTGTTTCAATTCATCCTTGAAACCAATATTTATACTATTCCATGAGAAAGATATATGAAGAGAAACTTTGAGGGGTGGAACAATGCTCTCAAGAAATGATTTATATCTCCTGTCATTTTTCCGTGCAAATGCAAGGAAGCCATTGACAAGGATTAGTAGAGAGACATCTATGCCTGTGAGCACTATTTTTGACAAATTAAAGAGGTATGAGGGATCACTGATAAAGAAGCATACATGCCTAATAGACTTTAAGAAGTTGGGATTCGAGATAAGAGTAGGAATGCTTTTAAAAGCATTTAAAGAGAAGAGACAGGAATTACAGGAATTCTTGATGAATCATCATAGAGTAAACACCCTATTAAGGGTTACTAGTGGATATGACTACTTTGTTGAAGCACTCTTTAGGAACATGGAGGAGTTACAAGAGTTTGGGGATAGGTTAGAAGAGATAGGAATAGAGGATAGAAAGGATTTATTTATAATAGATGAAGTAAAGAGAGAGGATTTTATGTCTCATCCAGAATATATAGATATAATATTGCACAACTTGTAATACCCGAAATTTTTCTAATTTTTCAACCATAATCTTTTTTATTCTCAAGACG
>JAGGZC010000007.1 GCA_021162185.1 Candidatus Woesearchaeota archaeon
AAGCCATTCATCAATATATTGCTCAGAGATAGATCAGTGGCGAGAAACGCGAGAATCATTGCCAAGAGATACTTTGAGGAAGAGTTCCAAGGAATAACAGAGAGAATCCTGAATGAAGAAATAATTAGGTAGATTTATCTATAATTTTAGTTTCTTTGCATACTAAAATTAGAAAAAGATATGAAAAGAATCAACCCCTACTCGTTGCCTCGAGGATTTCTATTTCGTCCTCCTCATTGAAGTAATCACCACTTGTTACTATCTCTCCATTCTTTAATATTACTACTTGTTCTTCATATAAGTCAAGTTTTTTCAACAAATCCTTTATTTTTCCCTTCTTTAAATCCACTTCTATTGGTTGTCCGTTTAGCTTTATCATGGCTTGTGCCTAGTCATTGTTCTCGGGAAGGGTATTGCGTCTCTGATCGTTTCAAGTTTGCAGATCCAGGATATAAGTCTTTCAACACCCATGCCAAAACCAGAGTGGGGGATTGATCCATAACGCCTGGTATCTAGATAGAACTCGTAGTTCTCAATTTTTTCCCCTGCCTTTTTCAATGCCTTGATTAGTTCATCTATATTTTCGTCTCTCTCACTTCCACCAATGAGTTCTCCATATCCCTCTGGGGCTATGAGATCAAAGCATCTAGCTACTTTTGGATTTTTAGGATCTCTCGGCTTATAGAATGCCATTATTTCTTTTGGATAATGTGTCACAAACACCGGTGTGTCAAAATCCTCCATAAGCTTGTCTTCCTCTATTGTTCTTAGGTCTTTTCCCCATGGAACTTTCATTCCTTTCTTTTCAAGTATCTCTAATGCTTCATCATATGTGATTCTTGGCCATTTCTTTTTTAATACCTTCTCTAAATCCTTTGGATCTCTACCAAGGAATTCTAGGTCTTCTCTATGATGCTTTAAGACTTCTCTTATCACATGTTTAATCATTTCCTCTGCTAGATCCATGAGTTCATCCATATTCATCCAGGCTACTTCTACTTCTGCATGCCAATACTCTGCTAGATGTCTAGAGGTTTTAGATCTCTCAGCTCTAAAGCTTGGGGCAATTGTAAAGATTTTTTCTAATGCAAATATTGCTGCCTCTGCATAGAGCTGCCATGTCTGTGTTAAATACAATTTCTTGCCAAAATAGTTTACTTCAAATAAGGTTGGTCCTTCTTCTGCTACTCCTGGTGTTAGACTTGGGCTATGAAACTCATAGAATCCCTTACTCCAAAAATATTCTCTTATAGCTCTAAACACTGTGCTTCTAATCTTTAGAATGGATGTAAGATATCTTGATCTCAGCCATAGATGTCTTTTATCATACAAGTATTCCTTGCTCTTATCTTTTGTGATTGGGAATGGTTCTGCTAGATGCACTAGTTCAAATTTTTCTACTCTTAATTCTACTCCTCCAGGTGCACGCGGATCTTCTACTAGTTCTCCATGTAGTTTTACTGATGACTCTATAAGGATTCTTTCTGCTTGCTCCCATTCCTTCTCGCTCACCTTGTCTTTATGAATAACTGTCTGAATTATTCCCGAGTGATCTCTTAGAACTATGAATACTTTATCCTTAAATTTTCTCTCTCTATATACCCATCCTCTAAGGCTTACCTTGCCCTTCTTTTTTTCCAATGCTTCTTTTATTGAGATATATTTCTCTTTCATTTTTTCACCTCAAGGAGTTAATCTGTGCCTATCCCTAGGGAATAGTGTTACTTCTCTAATGTTCTCGATTCTTAGTAGTGCCATAGTAATTCTTTCTAAGCCTATACTCCAACCAGAGTGTGGTGGAGCACCATATCTAAATGCATCAATATACCATTTAAAGTTTTCAGGGTTTAATCCTTTCTCTTTTAGCACCCCTATCAATACTTCTGGTTTATGGATTCTTTGTCCCCCACTACTAATCTCTAATCCGTTTAGCAATGCATCAAACCCAGCGCTTATGCCCTTGTTTTTATCCTTGGGCCATATATAGAATGGTTTAAGTTCTATTGGCCATGAATGGACAAATATAATGCTATCTGGATATAATTCTGCTAGTTTTCTCTCTGCTCCCGGATCAAGGTCTTCTCCATGGAGAATACTATATCCTGCATTGTTTAACTCTTTTATTGCTCCATCATAGCTTAGATACACTGCTTTGGGAACAACAAGATTTATTCCTAGTAATCCTAGATCCTCCTTGTTTTCCTTTTTCACACTTCTAACTATGAATTGTATGCACTCTTCTAATAGCTTCATCACCTCCATGTCGTCAGCCATGGCTACCTCTATATCCAACTGTCTAATCTCGTTCAAGTGTCTAGTAGTGTTGTGCTTCTCCGCCCTCCATACAGGGCTAGTAGAGAAGACTCTTCCAAGGCTTATTGCTCCTAGCTGCTTATACAACTGTGGACTCTGAGCGAGAAATGCTTTCTTTTCGAAATATTTTATTGGGAATAGATCTGTTCCTCCCTCTGTAGAGGTTGCAATTATTCCTGGTGGCTGTATCTCTATGAATCCCTTATCATAAAAGAATCTCCTAAAAGAGTTAATAATGGTTGATTCAATCCTAAATATTGCTCTCACTGATGGCTTTCTTATATCGAGGTATCTATAGTCAAGCCTCTTATCTAGCCCTGTGTTGACTCCTTTCTCTACTATTGGTATTGGGAGTGGATCAGCTGGAGAAACTATTTCTATTTCCTCTACTACTAGTTCTTTATCCTTTATTGTTAACTCATTACTCTTAAGCACTGCATCTTTTAAATAGCCCTTAATCCTGACAAATGATTCCTGTGATAGATCAATCTTTTTATTCTTGACAACTCCTTGATATACATCATATAAATCTCTAAGTATTAAGAAAGTGATCTTTCCACTGCTCCTATAGTCCTGTATCCATGCCTCCACTACTACTTCCTTTTTACCAAGCTCATCCCTCAAGTTCTTTATCATTTTAAATAAAAACAATCTAAGAGTATTTAAAAAGGTTTTGAATCATGAGAAAAATTAATTATTTTTATAATCATCTGCTCTTAATAATCCAATATTCCTCTTTAAGGGTTCGGATAACTCATAGTATCGATCAGTCTTAACAACTAATCCCTTCTCAACCAATCTCTTTAAAATCCTATAAACCCTAACCTTTACTATTCCTGTTTTCTTCGAAATAGTTGAAAGAGCTAAAGATTGATCCCCAATACTCATAATTACTTCTCTCTCTTCTCTAGACAGATAAGAAAAAAGTCTTGATACCAATGGCTTTATAGATTTCTCGAGACCAGTACTAGGATATAATAAATAAAACATGAATGCTCCTACAACTAGGCCTGCACTAGCCACTATTGGTATAAGCATTATTAAAGGAATAGAACAACTACAAACATCTCCTCGAGAAATATGGATCTCCATATATAACACTGCCCCACTCACTATGAATAGAAAGATAGAGATTAATCCTAGCACTAGAG
>JAGGZC010000022.1 GCA_021162185.1 Candidatus Woesearchaeota archaeon
AGTAACTACTATGGAGTTTATAAATATTTTGCCTAAATAGCTCTAATAGCTATTGTTCTAAGAATGGGAAGCAAGTGATATATATTCATTAATCTTTTCAATATTGAAAAGAATAACTCGTTTAAGATTCATTTAAATATTTATAAATAAAAAGAGTTTCCACCTAGATAGATGAGTTATACAAAAAGATTAAAACCAAGCCATAGAGAGAAAAAGAGATATATTGTGTATGAGATCAAGGGGGAGGAATTCAAAGATATGAATAATAGGATAATAGCAAAACACTTAAAAGAAGAACTATTCACCCTATTAGGAGTCTGGGACTCTGCGAGAGCAGGAATAATAGAAATAACTCAAAGGGGGAATAGGGGGATTATAAGGACTACTACAAAACAACTGGAAAAAGTAATTGCAACACTTGGATTAATAAGAAGACTCAATGAGAAAAGAGTGAGAATAGACACAATATACATAAGTGGCACATTAAAAAAAGCAAAAGAAATGCTTAAGGAGGTGTAAAAACATGGAGCCTGCAAGCATGCATCAAATGATGGGGTATGATAGGGCTATAACATTATTCAGCCCTGATGGGAGACTTCTACAAGTAGAATATGCAAAAAAGACTGTTAGACAAGGAAGCACAGCTATAGGGATAGTATATAAAGATGGAGTACTAATAGTAGCAGACAAAAAGGTTACAGACCCATTAATAGAAATAGAAGCAGTGGAAAAAGTGTTTAGTATTGATAAACATATAATAGCAGCAGCTGCTGGGATAATATCAGATGCAAGAGTATTAATAGAATATGCTAGAAGAAGAGCACAAGACCATGCATTCGTGTATGACACACCAATAGATGTTATAGAAATAGTAACAGACATTGCAAATATCAATCAATATTACACACAATCAGGAGGCTTCAGACCATTCGGAGTATCAATAATAATAGGAGGAATAGACGAAGCAGGAAAATCCCTATTTACAATTGATCCAACAGGAATATACTTTAAGTATAAGGCCTATAGTATTGGAGAAGGAGAAGAAGAAGTAAATGAATATCTAAGAAAGAATTATAAGGAAAACATGGGGAGAGAAGAAGCACTTCGACTAGCATTAAAAGCATTAAAAGAGTATCTAAAAGAAAGATTCAAGATGGAGAGAATAGAGGCATGGTATATAGATAACGAGAGGATCTCTAAAAAAATAGAGAAAAAAGAATTAGAAGCAGCCCTCAAGAAGAGGTGAAAATAATGACCATTCACTATGGTCAAGAAAGAGTTAGTTTTAACCTAGTAAGACTAAAAAAGGGAGGAAGAAAATACGAGATAGTAGTAGACCCTGATAAAGCAATAGAATACAAAGAAGGAAAACAAGTGGAACTAGAAGAAATACTCAAGAGCCCACACGTATTCTATGATGCACACAAGGGAGAATTAGCAGCAATAGAAGAAATGAAGAAAGATCTAGGAGTAGGATCAGAAGAAGAAGCAATAAGAAAGATCCTAGAAGAAGGAGAAGTACAATTAACAGAGGAGTATAGAGAAAGACTAAGAAAACAGATATATGAACAAGTAGTTGAGATCATTCACAGAAACGCGATAGATGCAAGAACAAAGCTACCAATACCACCAGAGAGAATAAAACTAGCAATGGAAGAAGCAAAGGCGAGAATAGAATTATTTAAAGATCCAAAAAAACAGGCAGAAGAAATAGTCAAGAAACTAAAAACAATATTACCAATAAAGCTAAGCATTGCAAGACTAGAACTAAGAATCCCAGCACAATACGCTGGAAAACTCTATGGAGAAGTAAAGAGAAGAGCAGAGATAAAAACAGAACAATGGAATAATGATGGAAGCCTAACAATGATAGTTGAGATACCTGGAGGACTAAAAGGAGAGTTTATAGATGAATTAGAACACGAAACACATGGAGGCGTAGAAGTAAAGATCCTAGAAGAATAGGAATGGAGGATGATAAAATGGGAATACTAGTAAAAGAAAGAGACATTGTAACACCTGGAGAAACCCTAGCAGAAGGGCTAGATTATCTACCAGGACAAGGAACATATAGAAAAGAAGAAAGAATAATATCAAAACTAGTAGGAATAGTAAATATAGATAAAAAGATAATAAAAGTAACACCTCTAAGCGGGAAATATCTACCAAAAAAAGGAGACCTAGTGATAGCAAAAGTAATAGACATAACACTAAATGGGTGGAGATTAGACATAAACAGCCCATACTCAGCAATGATGCTAGCAAAAGAAGCAACAACAAGACTAGTAAGAAAAGGAGAAGACCTATCAAGAATATTAGACATAGGAAATTATGTATTAGCAAAAGTAAAAAACGTTACAAGCCAAAACCTTGTAGATTTAACAATGAATGAACCAGAACTAAAGAAACTTTCAGAGGGATTAATAATAAGGATCTCCCCAGTAAAAGTGCCAAGAGTAATAGGCACAAGGGGAAGCATGGTGTCAATGATAAAAAAAGAAACAGGATGCAAGATCATAGTAGGGCAGAATGGAATGGTGTGGATACATGGAGATGAAAAAGGAGAAGTACTAGCAGCAAATGCTATCAGGAGAATAGAAAAAGAGGCACATATAAATGGATTAACAGAAAAAATAAAAGAAATGCTGGAAAAAGCAAAAAGCAAGGAGTGATAAAAATGGGTTATGAGAAAAGAATAGATGGGAGAGGATTCAAAGAGACAAGACCAATAGAGGCAAAGGTAGGAGTAATAGAAAAGGCTGATGGGAGTGCATACTTCAAGATTGGAAAGACATGGGCATATGCAGCAGTATATGGTCCACGCGAATTATTACCAAAAAGCATGCAGAATCCAAAAACAGGAATATTGAGAGTTAACTATAACATGCTCCCCTTTTCAGGGGTTGGGGAGAGGGTTAGGCCGGGGCCAAGCAGGAGGAGTAGGGAAATATCTATGGTGAGCGAGGCAGCCCTACTCCCAGTGCTTGACCTCGAGGCCTACCCAAACACAGTTGTAGATGTGTTCATAGAACTACCACAAACAGATGCTGGTAGCAGGGCTGCAGGTATTTGCGCAGCATCCATGGCTCTAGCAGATGCAGGACTAGAAATGAAAGACCTAGTAGGAGCAATAGCTGTTGGAAAAGTAGATGATAAGATAGTTGTAGACTTACAATATGAAGAAGAGGCATACAAAGAAGGAGAAGTGGCAGATATACCCATAGCAATGATCCCAAGCACTGGGGAGATCACATTGCTACAAATGGATGGGCCAATAAAGAGAGAAGAATTAATAGAAGCTATAAAGATAGCTAAAGATGTTATTAAAGATATAGTAGAAATACAGAGAAAAGCAATAAAGGATAAGTATAAGGGGATGATACAATGAGAGAAATAGCTAAGATAATAAAGAATAATCTCAGAATAGACGGAAGAAAACTCTTAGAATACAGAAACATTGAATATAAACAAGGAGTAATAGAGACAGCAGAGGGAAGCGCATGGGTTAGAGCTGGAAACATGGAGGTATTAGCAGGAGTAAAGATAAGCATCATGGAGCCATATCCAGATACACCAGATGAAGGAGCATTAATGGTTGATACACAATTATTACCATTAAGCAATCCACACTTTACTGGCGGCCCACCAGACAATGCAACAATAGAGGTTGCAAGAGTGATCGACCGAGGATTAAGAGAAGGAGAAGCAGTTGATAGAAAGAAACTAGTAATAAAAGAAGGAGAAAAGGTATGGGCTGTTAGTATTGATGTAATACCATTAAACTATGATGGAAACCTAATAGATATTGGTGGAATAGCAGCAATGCTCGCCTTGATGAACACAAGGCTACCAGAACTAATAGATGGAAAAATCAATTATAAGAAGTTAACAGATAAAAGATTACCAATAAAGCATATACCAATCCCAATAACAGTATATAAGATAAATGGGAACTATTTTGTAGATCCAACAGATGAAGAAGAGAGAGTAGCAGAAGTAAGATTAACAGTAACAGTACTGGAAAATGGGAAGATTTGTGCACTACAAAAAGGAGGATATGGTACATTAACAATGAAAGATATAGAGGAAATAACAGCCATAGCCATAGAAAAAAGCAAGGAGTTAAGAGAAAAAATCTTTAAGAGCATTGGGGGTGAATAAAAGTGTATGATATAAGCATAGAGGAATATGGCTTAACAAGGTTTGAGAGAGCTAGAATCATTGGGAGTAGAGCATTACAAATAGCTATGGGCGCGCCAATACTAGTAAAGATATCAAAAAAGGAACTAAAAGAAATGGGATATAATCCACTAAGAATTGCAGAGAAGGAACTAGAAGCAGGAGTAATACCAATAACAGTTAAAAGGATCTATCCACACGAATTAAGAGAGAGCTAAACATCTAGAACTATTTGAGCAACCCATTTTTCTCCTTCTCTTCTTATGAATAAATCATGAAAAGTAACAGCTTTCACACCATTTATTATCTCTTTACCAATAGAAGTGTCAAACCATATTAATGCAGTAAGAGAAAAATTAGTAGTATCAATACTAATCTTTTCAACATCTACTGGTATGATTTCCTCGGTGTCAAATAGAAAGATTAGTTCATCAAGAAAGCTATAGACAAGTGATTCTAAGTCTTGTGCCTTTATCTCAATCCTCTTCAAGTTCTTTTTTTCTAAGCTATCACTCGTAAGAGTATCCCTAAAAGCTAGGAGGATTGACCTAAACAATCCCTCTATAGTCTTGTCATATGCCCTAAACTTTATATCAGCTGTATGTTCCAGAAACTCATATGCCATTTTAGTATGGAATAATCTCTATTTTATCATTGTTTTCTTTCTTTTCTTCCTCTTGCTGAGAGAACATTGCTGCAAACCCAGATGCATTACTACTAGAACTGAAAAAATCTCTCCCACTACTAGAATCACTACTAGAACTACTACTAGTTTTTAATGCTTTAAGCATCTCTATCAATTTATCTATCTCCTCATTACTAATACTCCTTGTATCAATCTTTATATTTATCTCAACCATTTTATTGATCCATAGATACAAGAATTTAAAAATATTTTTGTAAGAGAAACATATAAGGAAAGTGGGCCCGCTGGGATTTGAACCCAGGACCCCCGCCGCGTGAAGGCGGTATCATAGCCACTAGACCACGGGCCCTTATAGGAGTGTGAAAAACAAGGATTTAAAAGCTTTATCTCTCTAGCTTTACTTTATATGTCTCTTCAAAGTTTCTCACTATTTGTTCTGCTACTTCTTCTAAAGCAAGATTTTTTATCTCTGCGATTTTTCTCAGTGTCTCAATTATGTATCTCGACTCGTTTGGATATTTATCCTTGTAAGGGCTTAGCCATGGTGCATCTGTCTCTGTGAGTAATTGATCCATTGGTGCTAGTGCAACATTATCTTGTAATTGCTGTAATTTCACTATGTTTGTCGGGATGCTAAGCATCCATCCATGATCAAGAATCTTTTTCACTAGCCATTTCCTACCAGCAAAGTAATGCATCACTACTCTTGCATTACTTGATTCTAATAATTCTACTACTTCTCGTGCTGCTGCTCTTGAATGAACTATTAATGGTTTCTGTGTTTTCTCGCTTAGTCTTATAAAGAATTCGAATAGTTCTAATTGTTTTTCTTTTTCTCCTTCTTTTAGGTTTGCATAATCCAGGCCAACTTCTCCTATCGCTATTGCTTTATCAATATTTTTCTCTATAAATAATAAATCTTCTTGTCTTGCCTCTAATGCATGTATTGGATGAATCCCGAATGCATTGAATAATATTCCTTGGCTATCTTTAAACTCTAGTGATCTCTTTACTTGTTCAATACTTGAAGAATTATTAATTATAGCTATTACTCCTTCTTTCTTATTTCTCTCTATATATTCTTCTACTTCCTCGCTTATCGGTGGGAACCATAAATGGCAGTGATCATCAACTATTGGTATCATTTTTCTTTCCAACCACTTTAAATGTTTCTGCTAGGTCTATGATGTATTTTCCATCTCCTATTCGGAATATTATGGGGCTTTCCTTGAATAACTTGACTAGGTCTATTTCATATTTTCCAGGCTTCTTTACTCTTATTGACTCAATATCTAATATAACTGGCTTGTCTGGTTCTTCCTTGACACCTATAAGATTGAACACTTCTTGTTCTATCTCCTTTTTCTCTTTCTCTGTTAGGTGTATGACTTCTTCCTTCTTTTCTAATTGCTCTTTTCTTATATAGAAGAATAGTTTTCCTCCACATTTACTACAACCCTTAAGGATTTCCTCTGCATCATCAGGATATATTGTTCCGCATCTAACACATTGATGGGGCATCTATTCCACCTTTTTTATTTCTTTAACTCCATTAATAGAATCGCTTTATCTGGATCCTGTTTTATCTCTCTTACAATGTTTGCTGGCCCAATAATTGTTATTCCCTTCTTATGTCCAAATAAGAGCTTCTCAAAGAATTCTCTTATCCTTGTCCCTATAGTCCTGTCCTTCTCCCCAATCCTCAACACTCCTATCTCTATACCTGGGAATTTTCTATCCACTTGTTTCATTGTATCCTTTATGAGTTCTGCTTCTTCGCTTGGTTCTAGGTTTCCATCTAGAAGGAGTATTCTCTGTTCTTTCACCATGTTTAATATTTTATGTACTCTTGCAACATGGGATAAGCCTTTTAGCTCCTTCATTGATAATACCTGTATTTCTATTGTGTTTTTTCTTGGGCTCATTTTACTAGTTTGAATAATTCTTCATAAAACTTATCCATTCCATCTCCATACTTTGCACTTATACCTATCACTTTATACTGTGGAAATGCTCTCTCAAGCTTTTTCAGATTTGCTCTCTTTAAATCAATCTTGTTTCCAACTATTAGGATTGGTATATTCCTAGCCTCTAGATTACCAATAATTGTGATATTCACCTGTGTATATGGATCCTTCGTGGCATCTAACACAACTATGACTGCGTCCATATTGTCAAGCCATTTAATTGCATCTATCACTCCCTTTGTTGCCTCTCTAGCCCTCTTCTTTGCCTCTTTCTCTGGCAGTCCAGCCTTTAGAAAGTCCTCATAATCAATCTTTGTAGCTATTCCAGGTGTGTCTACAAGGTTAAATCTTAATTGTTTCTTTCCCTTTTTTATAACAACTTCTTTTAAGTGTATCTCTCTTGTCTCATGTGGAATAGGAGAAGTCTTGCCCATCTCTTCTCCAAGCCAGTCAAGAGTGATACGGTTAGCAAGAGTTGTTTTCCCCCCATTAGGAGGGCCATATAATCCAAGGTTTAATTCCTTTCTTCGCGCAAACAAGCCTTTAAAGAGTTTCCTCAAAAATCCCTTTAATCCTCTCCCCATGTGATAAATGCGTATATAACTAGTATATAAATGTTTTTATAATCCCTCCTGTTAAAGCTCGCTCAACGCTAGGATAGAGGGGTTATAATTATCTCTGTATCAGTCTTCACTATCTTGTTTCTCCCAATACTCATAGCTCCCTGAATGTTGGCATCATAGTATAATATAAAATCAGTGTCACCTATAGAGATAACCAGCTCATTCGAAGAAGGGTCTAAAATAATAGAATAATTCATCCCAGCAATAGTTGGGGGCAGGTTTATTATTCTCTCATATCCAGGATTCGCTTCTTGTGCCAGTCTAAACTCGTTTTCTATATATGTTAATAACCCTGAGATCTCCCTATATTTCATTGCTTGTGCATCTCTGTTAAGCTTTATTTGGAATAGAGCAGTAGTAATGGTTAATATTAACACCATAACCGTAGCGAGAATTATGAATTCCAGTGCTGCTTGTGCCCTAGCCATTTTCAATGTATACCTTTCCATTATTTACTAATAGTTTTACAGTATTCCTACCCGGGTGTAGATCTGTTAGATAATATATATCTCCATCAACTGATATATTCCGATTTGTAACTAGGGGGATGTCCGTATATACCACTATCTCTGATATAATTCCTCCTGAGAGGAAGCTAAACACTAGTTCCTCTCCATTAATAACTGTTGCATTCTTAAAGCTATCCGGAAGGGTTATCTCCATGGTTATCCATGAGGGAGATCCCATTGCATACACAGCTTTTGCATTTTCCACTAACTCATTTGCAATCCTTGCTAATTGATAACTACTAGTGGTCTCACTTGTTCGTTGAGTTGTTCTCATAAACATATATACAGCTGGGAGTAATAATGCAAGAGCTATACCTATCACAACTATATATTCTATGGCTGCCTGAGACTTTCTACTCATATCTATGAATCTAGTTATATTTATTTATAAAACTTGTTCTTAACCATTAAGGAGTATGAGAAATATTTAAATATACAAAGATTAGCCATCCCTATATGAAGTATAAACTACATGTCGACAGGGATTGTTGTATTGGGTGTTCTGCATGCATAGCTGCAGCCCCAGAGCTATTTGAACTAGACGAGGAGGGAAAATCAAGACCAGTACAAGAAATAATAGATGAAAGCAAGCTAGAGAGTGCGAATCTTGCAAAGGATTCTTGTCCAGGAGAATGCATAAAGATAGAGAAGATAGAATAAGGAAAATCATGAAAATCTTGGAAAGAGTTAATGACCCAGAGATAGGTATAAGTATTGTTGATCTAGGCCTAGTATATGGAGTAGAAGAACTCGATGGAAGAGTACATATAAAGATGACCCTCACAACTCCTGGTTGTCCATTATTCATGTTTATCGAGCAAGACATTAGGAATGAATTAGAAAAAGGGGGTTATAAAAAAGTAGAGATTGAATGGACATTTGATCCTCCATGGAGCCCTGAGAGGATGAGCAAGAAGGCTAGAAAAATGTTGGGGTATGAAGAATGAAAGACCTATTAGAAGCATGGAATGGTTTAAAAGATAAAGAAGAAGTAATGAATGCTATAAAAAGCCTTGTAGATCCAGTGATGATTGGTGCATTTCTAACAGTTCCTCCTGGAATATGGGAGTTTACATTTATCTCTAGCACTGGGGAAGCATTAACAATAAAGGATACAGAACCAGTGATCATACAGCCAACTAGGTATGCTAGTAGTGGTGGAGAGAAAGAGATAGATCTAGGAGCAGTAAATGTTGATATTGAAAGAGTAATAGAAAGGATTGATGGAGAGGTCATGCGTCTATGCCCTGGGCAAAAGACGAGTAGGATATTTATACTTCTACATAACAAGGGAGAGCAAGAATTCCTTGCAACAGTTACAACTGATAAAATGAGTGTTGTAACAATAAACATTGATCCAGTTACTGGTAGAATAAAACAGAGCAAAAAGACAGACATATTCTCAGCATTATCAAAATAGATTTAAAAATTAAAAGGAAAATTTAAGAATCCAACAATATTAGCCATATTATATGGAAGGATATATAGCTGGAGTGGAACCAGCAACATGGAGAGGTATAAATGCCTTAAAGATAAATTTTTCTGGATATAATTATAGATATCCAGGGTTTTATTATCCAGAACTCTTAGAGTTCAAAGAAGAATACTTAAAGGATATTAGAGAAATAAAGCTAATGATTGATGAATTAAGCAGTAACAGTGACATAGCAATATTTAATGGTGGAGAACCAACACTGCAGAGACAAGTACTAATAAGTCTGGCTAAGCATACAAAAGAGATGGGCCTAAGTAATGTATTATTCACAAATGCATCAAAGCCATTCACAATAAAAACCCTTATGGATAATAAGCTAATAGACATATATGTTGTAGATCTTCCAGCACCACTAGACGAGAGGTTTGATAAAGTTGTACATGCATCTACATTTTTCAAGCCAGCACAAGAAATAGTTAGAGATGTAGAGAAAAGTCTTGAATTGTTTAAAAACAAGAAAGAAGAGTTTGGAGTAGTTTTTAGAACAAAGGTTATACCAGGACTAATGTATAAAACCAAGGAATTCCTAGACATTGCAAGAATTATTACTCATATTGATGCCTCTTGGGAATTAGTAAGATTTATACCACAAAGAAGTATAAGTAAGGTCTTTAGAGGACTAAACGCTCCTTCCCAAGAATTCATAGAGGGATTAATAAAAGAGATTAATAAACACTTCCCAGAACTCAGAGTGGATTGGAGTGATTCTTAGATTGGATTAAAAGATTGCTTTGTATAAATCATAAAGAGCTTTCATAGTATAAGCTGTCAATAAAGAAAGACTAATATATTTTGCGGCTATTATAAAATATGCTCTTGGATCTGTCCTCCCATTATATGACATAATTTCTTTTATAAGTTGATCCCCCTTTCCAGGGATATGCACTCTAATTAGGGTTTTTACTAGTTCTTCTAGTGATTCCTTCTCCATGTTTCTCATAGCTACTATATAGTAGTATATAAATCTTTCTATATCTCTTCCAAGATCTTTATTCTTGAATTATGACCCGAAACGATTCGAAATTTTTTCTTGAAATGCTTAGATAAGAATTTTAATAGCTCAATATTTGCCCTTCCATCTACTGGTGGTGCGGCTATTTCCACTACTAATTCATTATTATTGCTAGAAATAATCCTGTTCTCCCTTTTCCCTGGTTTAACTCTCACAATGAGTTTATTCATATTCTCTCCAAGTAAAACCACACTTTGTACATTTATAAAACCTTGTCTCTGGCTCGTCTGATGCACGGGTTTGGATACTCCAGAAATATGCCTTATCATTCCCACATTTAGGGCATATAGCACTCACTATTGGCATTGCATTAATATCTTGATCAATAACTGGTATCTCTTTCTTGTCCTCTACCTTTTCCCTTATCTCTATTTTTTCTTCTTTTCTATCAACATACCCGCATCTTGGACAAACCATTACTACTTTTCCAGCCTCTCTTTTAGCGACCATTAGGCTTCCACACTTAGGACAGAATATTGCCATAAGGCCTTAGCTAAAGCCACTTATTTAAAAAATTTTTGGATAAAAAGAATCTATTTAAATTATTCTATAAAAACAAAAAGGTTATAAGTCATGAATCCTACTAGTAGTTGTTATGGATATAAAAGAATTGATAAGCTACTGGAAAAAGAATGGGATAATTAGAGATGAAAAGATTATTCAAGCATTCTTATCCACTCCTAGGCATTTATTCGTCCCAGATGAGTATAAAGAAGAGGCATATAATGATTATCCCCTACCCATTGGCCATGGTCAAACCATTAGTCAGCCAACAACTGTTGCAATAATGACACAGGCATTAATGCCAGTAAAGGGAAATAAGGTTTTAGAGATTGGTACTGGTAGTGGATGGCAGGCAGCAATCCTTGCAAGAATAGTTGATCCAGGAATAGTTTATAGTGTTGAGATTGTTCCTGAACTAGTGGAAAGAGCGAGAAAGAATATTGCAAGATTGGGCCTAAAGAATGTTTGCATCATTCATGGTGATGGATCAAAGGGATTAAGAGAATATGCTCCCTTTGACAGGATCATTGTTACTGCTGCTTCTCCAAGGATTAATGATGAATGGATAAAGCAATTAAAAAACAATGGAATCCTCATAGCTCCTGTTGGCAACCTGTGGAGTCAAAAAATGTTAAGAGTGACAAAGAAGAATAACAAGATATTCATTGAGGACCTAGGGGGATTCCTATTTGTACCGCTGAGAGGAGAGAAAGGGTTTTGATTATCTTTCTGGTAATATTCTTGCTGCTTCTTCAGCGGTTGAATTGTGGAATACTATCTTGGCTAATGCCTTGCTCAATGTGAATGGTCTCTTGCTCTGGAAGATGTTTCTACCCACGGCTATTCCATCTGCGCCAACGCTTAATACTTCTTCTGTTCTCTTCAAGAATTGCATGTCTGGTATCTTTTCTCCTCCAGCTATTACTAGTCTCGCCTTTCCAGCATTCTTTATTATCCATTTTAATCCTTCTTTGTCTCCATTATAATAAGTCTTAATCATATCCGCTCCTAGTTCCATTGCTATTCTCACAGCATATGCAATTGTATCAGTGTCTAGTTCATTTATTCCTGATCCACGAGGATAGGCCCATGCCACTACTGGTATGCCATATTCATGTGCTTTTTCCACTATGCTGCTAAACTCTGTTAGCATTTCTGGCTCTTCGTGACTACCAACATATATAGTGTAACCAACAGCATCTGCTCCTAGTCTTATTGCTCTTTCAACACTACAAACAGTTGTAGAGATTAATGGTTTATAACCAATCCTTGTGTGAGCATTAAGTTTTAAGATTAATGGCACTTCCTTGAAATATGTCTTGTAATACTTCTCAACTATTCCATGGTGTAATACTACTCCTGTATATCCTGCTTCTAGTGCTATGTCCAAGACATAACTCGGATCTACGGATTTTTCATTAAAATCAGTGGGGCCATGCTCCAGGCCATGATCATATGCAAGTATTAATGTTCGATCATTCCTAAAGAACTTGTTTATATTGATAGCCATGCCCTCACCTCTCTACTTTAAAAGAATTCACTAGGTTATTTATAAATTTTATTGTTACAAAGACTAAAATTTACATAGTTTTTTATTTTTCTTCATGCCTCCCTCTAACTTCTCTCTCCCTCTTTGCAACTAGGTAGTATGTTGGAATGGTTGCTGTTAGATTCATAAATGGGCTGAAGAATCTTACTATCTCACTTGTTGCTAGTATTGTTAAGCCAAGAGGGTTCTGATAATTATCCATATAATATCTATAAAAGTATAGATATTTTATTCCTAGTTCAAGGCCTTTAAGACCATAACTTAGGAACGTCCCAATAATACCAGTAGAGGATAGATAATTCTGGATAATGCTTAGTGCAGCATCTCCTATGTCTATATATCTTGCTCTCTCTACCAATTCATCTATGCTTCTTTCCTTCTTGTTTAGTATTCTTCGAATAATCTCATCTTTTCCCATGTAATATTTAAGTTTAGAGGGATTATTAATACTTCTTATCCATCTTCAGGAATTATTTTTTATTTTTCCGTAATTCTTCCGGGTATTGTGTGTAAAAATATAAAAAATTAAACCGGAATATTTATATATGAAGAGTAATATATTACTACTCGAAAATGGCAACAAAAAGCCTTAAGGACTATGAAAAACTCATAGCAGACCCAACAGGAGAGAATGAGAAATTTATCAAAGCATTAGAAGAGTTTAGAGAGAAAGGAAAGAAAAAGAAGCAGGGAATAGAAGCATTAATACTTTGATCAATGCTTTTTTAAATCCTTCTTCTAAACACCACTATATGAAATGCAGGTTTTGCAACAAGAAAGCAATATATGAAAAAGAACGTCTATGCGAGGAGCATTTTATAAAATATTATGAAAAAAAGATTCAAAGAGTAGTAGATTCAGCAAGGCTAAAAGACAAGAAGATATTAATAGCGATTAGTGGAGGAAAAGATAGTGTAGCAGCAGCAGTAGCATTACATAGCCTAGGAATAAATTTTGATCTATTCTTCATAAACCTAGGAATACCGGGAATAAGTGAAGAATCAAGAAGAGTAGTGGAACAACTAGCAGAAATACTCGAGAAAAGGTTAATAATCTATAATCTTGAAGAAAAAGAAGGGTTTAGTATAAGAGATGTACACCGCAATATTGGAAAAATAAAATGGTTTAAAAATACTTGTAGTATATGTGGAGTGATAAAGAGATACATAATGAACAAGTATGCATACGAGAATAATTATGATTATATCATTACTGGTCATAATATGGATGATGAACTAGCAATAAGCTTTCTCAATCTTTATTCCCAGCAACTAGAACAATTAAAAAGAACAGGAAAGATCATTCCTAGTATAAAAGAAAAAAGACTAGTAGGAAGAGTAAAACTATTATATCATCTAACAGAAGAGGAAAACCTGTTATACGTAAAAATAAAGAATATGCCCTATACAAAGATGAAATGCCCATATAG
>JAGGZC010000078.1 GCA_021162185.1 Candidatus Woesearchaeota archaeon
AACTTAACAACATCTACTAGTCTATTGCTATAACCCCATTCATTGTCATACCACACAACTACTCTTACTTTATTATCTTTTACCTCTGTATGTAACCCTGACACTATTCCCGATAGTGGATTCCCAATTATATCTGTGCTTACTAATGGCTCATCACTATATCCTAGGATTCCTTTTAAGTGATACTTGCTAACCTCTCCATATAGCCAGTTAACATAGTCTCTCGTTGTGTTTCTTTTTAGTGTGGCATTTATCTCCACGACGCTTCCATTAACTACTGGTACCCTGTAGGCTATAGCAGTGATTCTGCCTGTTAGGTGTGGTAATGCTTTCACTACTGCTCTTGATGCTCCAGTAGTTGTTGGGACAATGTTTACTGCTGCTGCTCTACCCCTCTCTAAGTGTTTTGGATCCGCCCTATCAACAGTGCTTTGAGTAGCTGTGTATGCGTGAATAGTGCTTATAAACGCGTATTCTACTCCAAAGTTGTCGTCTAGTACCTTTAATGTTGGTGTGACTGCATTAGTTGTGCATGATCCGTTACTAATAATTACATGTCTTGATTTGTCATAGAGATGTTCATTCGCTCCTTTAATAATCGTGAAGTCTGCATCATCACTAGGAGCAGTGATTAATACTTTTCTAGCCCCCGCATCTATATGTTTTGATGCTTTTTCTTTCTTTGTGAATACTCCAGTAGCTTCCACAACCACTTCTACTCCTAAATCTCTCCATGGAAGCATTGATGGATCTCTCTCACTATACATTGGGATGTATTGATTATCTA
This sequence comes from Candidatus Woesearchaeota archaeon, assembly GCA_021162185.1. Lineage (GTDB taxonomy): Archaea > Nanobdellota > Nanobdellia > Woesearchaeales > JAGGZC01 > JAGGZC01. The sequence continues at coordinate 788 of JAGGZC010000078.1, forward strand.
CTACTAGGCTGTTTCCATCAACTCTTATTTCATGCCCCCAGCTGCCATATACTGAGTCATGCCTGAGAAGATACGCAAGACTTTCTAGTGGCATTAGGTCATTAATAGCAACTATCTCTATGCCCTCATTTCTCCTCTCCCATGCAGCTTTGAAGAATTGTCTACCAATCCTTCCAAAACCGTTTATAGCGATCCTGACCATGCCCTCACCCCCTTGATTATTGAAAGAAGGAAGAATTTAAATATTTTTTTATTGAATTCTATTAAGTCATGTGGATGATATGCTCTAGTATTAAAACGAGATTATCTCTTTCATCTATCTAGAATAATGACTCTTCTATGTATTTCTTTGTCTTCTTCCAGAAGGATTCATAGTTTAGTAATTTCTTTTCTTTTAGGATCTCTAGTAGTGCCTCGATTTGTGCACGGGTCATCGCGAGCTTATAGGTGTTTACTAATACTAGGTCTCTAAGCTCTTTTACTGTGAGTTTCTCAATCTTTTCTTTTAATTCTTGTTCTAGGTCTTTCTTTTTCTTTGCACTCTTTCTTCTATTCTTTTTTCTCTGATTTCTTTGTCTTTGCATTCTATTCTTATTTGTCTTATCTCTTTATATTTTTTTCCTTTTCAGCTACGAATAGTAGTGTTTTTAGCACTGCGTCTGGACTTAGACTCATGCTCTCAATGCCTTGCTCGACTAGCCATTCAGCGAATTCTTTAAACGTGCTTGGAGCATCTCCACATATACCAATATACTTGTTTTTCTCTCTACATTTCTTTATTGCTTGACTTATAAGCTTCTTTACTGCTGGGTTTCTTTCATCAGTAATCTTTACGAGTTTCTCGTTGTCTCGATCGATACCCATTGTTAGTTGTGTTAAATCATTACTACCAATACTGAATCCGTCGAATACTTCTAGGAATTCATCAGCCATTAATACATTGCTAGGTATCTCGCACATCACGTATACTTTTAACCCGTCTTCTCCTTTGCGTAGACCATACTTCTCCATTTCTGCCAGGACTTTTTTCCCTTCTTCTGGAGTCCTACAGAAGGGCACCATTATGTTTAGGTTTTTTAATCCATACTCATTTCTAACCTTTTTTATTGCCTCTATTTCTAATCCAAACGCTGGGCTGTATTCCTTGCTGTAATACCTACTAGCCCCACGCCATCCAAGCATTGGGTTTTCTTCTTCTGGCTCATAGAGGTGTCCACCTATTAATTGTTTATACTCATTAGTCTTGAAGTCTGCTAGGCGTAATATTACTTCTCTTGGCCAGAATGCTGCAGCGATTGTTCCGATTCCTTGTGCAAGCTTCTCTATATAGAATTGCTTCTTGTCTTCATAGCCCTTTGTCTTTTCATCTATAGCTCTCTTTACTTCTTCTGGTATGTGTGGATAATTAATTATTGCTAATGGATGAATCCCTATATAGCTACCAGTGATGAATTCCTCTCTTGCTAGCCCCACACCTTTTACTGGTAGAAAACTAAGCTTGAATGCTTCCTCGGGGTTACCAATATTCATCATTATCTTTGTCTTTGTCTCCGGTATTTGTTCTAGATCGATTTCTTCTACCTCTATTGGGAGTAATCCCTCATAGACATAGCCTTCTTCTCCCTTGCTACAATCAACTGTTATTTCTTGACCAGTACTTATGAGTCTTGTAGCATTCTCTGCTCCAACCACTGCTGGGATTCCTAATTCACGTGCAACTATTGCTGCATGACAAGTCCTTCCCCCTTTCTCTGTAATGATTGCTGAGGCAATCTTCATTATTGGCTCCCAGTCTGGATCAGTCATCTCTGTTACTAGTACTTCTCCTGGTTTAAACTCATTAATCCTTGAAACATCTCTAATAACTCTCGCTACTCCTTGCCCGATCTTGTCACCAACACTTCTACCCTTAACAATTATTCTAGCATTATTCGTCTTTAAGCTATACTTCTTGATCTTTTTGAATCCCTTTCTTGACTGCACTGTTTCTGGTCTTGCTTGGACAATGAATAACTCATTTGTTAAGCCATCCTTGGCCCATTCAATATCCATTGGTGTATATCTACCATGCTTTTTTGAGTAATGCTCTTCTATTATTACTGCCCATCTCGCTAGTTGTAACACCTCATCATCGTTAAGAGAGAATCTTTCTCTTTCATGTCTTCTAGTTGGAATATTCTTAACTGTCTTTGAGCCATCACTACTATAGATAAGCTTTTTCTCTTTCTCTCCTAGCTTCTTAAAGATTATTGGTTTATATCCCTCTTTTAGCGTTGGTTTGAAAACATAGAACTCATCAGGGTTTACTGCTCCTTGAACAATGTTTTCCCCTAGTCCATAGCTAGAGGTAATAAATACTACATTTCTATGCCCAGTCTCGGTGTCAATGGTAAACATTACACCACTACTCGCTAGATCAGAGCGAACCATTTTTTGTATTCCAACACTTAGGGCTATAGAGAAGTGATCAAAACCCTTGTCCTCCCTGTAACTTATAGCCCTATTGGTAAAGAGGCTTGCAAAGCATTTCTTTACTGCTTCCAAGAGCATTGCTTCTCCATGAATGTTTAGATATGTCTCTTGCTGTCCAGCAAAGCTTGCGTCTGGTAGATCCTCAGCAGTAGCACTACTCCTAACAGCTACATCTACGTGTTCACCATACTGTTTCTCTAAGCAGTGATATGCCTCTATTATTGCGTTCTTTAGATCATCAGGTATCTCTGCTTTAAGGATAAGGTTTCTAATCCTTTTACCCCTCCTCTCAAGGTCTTCAATATTCTTTGTGTCTAGTCCTTTAAGCTCTCTCTTTATTGCTTCCTTTAAGTTGTTTTTCTCAATGAAGTAGCGATAAGCAGTAGCAGTAATAGCGAACCCATTAGGAATTCTTACACCCCTTCTACTAAGATTCCCATACATCTCTCCAAGACTAGCATTCTTTCCACCCACAAGCGAGACATCTTCAATACCAATTTGATCAAACCATAGAATGAAAGCCCTGTCTTTTTGATCAATTGATCCTCCATTACCAGGCCAAGCAAAATACATCGCCCCCACCTCCAGTGTCCTATTTTTTGTTTAATATACGGGTTGATTATTTAAATATTTTTATAAAATCTATTACTAATCTCAAACTACTAAGTAAATCACTATAATCTTTATAAG
>JAGGZC010000061.1 GCA_021162185.1 Candidatus Woesearchaeota archaeon
CAGGCCTTTGGAGCCTGAGACCCCGGTTCGAATCCGGGCGGGGCTATTATATGGGAGGGGTTGAATCATGAGGGATATAAGAGACAAGGCACTAGAGATGGCTTCAAAACAGAGAGCTATAAGTATAGCTGAATTCTTCGAGAAGAATAGGCATCTCCTCGGGTTTGATAATCCAAAGAAAGCCCTGTTAACAGTTGTAAAGGAAGCAGTTGATAATGCATTAGATGCATGTGAAGAAGCAGGCATATTGCCAGAGATAATAGTGGAGATATATGAGACGAGTCCAGGGAAATACTTAGTAGTCGTAGAGGATAATGGCCCAGGAATAGTTAGAGAACAGATTCCTCATATATTTGCAAGACTTTTATATGGTAGTAAGTTCCATAAACTATCACAGTCAAGAGGACAGCAAGGAATAGGTATAAGCGCAGCAGTGCTTTATGCACAACTAACAACTGGTAAGCCTGCTAGAATCACTTCCAGAGTGAAAGGCATGGAGGCTCATTATTTCGAGTTAATGATAGAGACAAAGACGAATACTCCTAAGATATTGGTAGATGAGAAAGTTGAATGGGAAAAAGAGCATGGAACAAGAATAGAGTTAGAAATAGAGGGGAGCTATGTTAAGGGTCTTCAAAGTGTTGATGAATACATAAAACAAACAGCTATTGTTAATCCACATGCAACTATTATATATGTAACACCTAAAGCCGAGCAATTCATTCTAAGCAGAGCTACAGATCAACTACCAAAACCAGTGAAAGAAATAAAGCCTCATCCATATGGAGTAGAACTTGGAAGATTACTAGAAATGTTGCATTCTGCTAGAGAAAAAACATTAAAATCTTTTTTGATGAATAATTTTTCTAGAGTTGGAGAAGATACTGCGAAAGCAATACTGGAAAATGCATTACTAAGTCCTGATATGGATCCAAGAAAGACTACTCGAGAGGATGCTGAGAGGTTAATAAAAGGGATTAATAAGACAAAGATAATGGCCCCTCCTACTGATTGTATTAGCCCGATAGGAGAAGAGCTTTTAGAGAAAGGACTGAGAAAAGAGATAGAGGCAGAGTTTTATACTGCAATAACCAGGACTCCGCAAGTATACAGGGGGAACCCATTCGTGGTAGAGGTAGGGATTGCTTATGGGGGGAATATCCCAAGAGAGGGTAATGCGAGAGTATTGAGATTTGCTAATCGTGTCCCATTACTATATCAACAGGGAGCATGTGCTATAACTTCAGCTGTTACTAGTGTTAACTGGAAGAGCTATGGATTACAACAACCAGGAAATGGTCTACCAATAGGACCATTAGTAATAGCTGTACATATTGCTAGTGTATGGGTGCCCTTTACATCTGAGAGCAAGGAAGCAATAGCTCATTATCCAGAAATAATACAAGAGATAAGACTAGCATTACAAGAAGCTGGTAGGAGGCTATCAAGATATATAAAGAAAAAGGTAAGGATAAGTGAAGAAATAAAAAAGAGAAGCTATATAGAGAAATATATACCACATATAGCTGGATCCATAGTAGAGATCCTTGAACTACCAGAGACAGAGAGAGAGTTATTAGAATTAAAACTCAAAGAATTATTAGAAAAGAAGAGAGGAAAAATTGTGGAAGAGAAACATGTAGGAGAGGAAAAGCTTGATGAAGATCTTGAAAAGCTAAAAAAATCAATAGTTGAAGGGGAGGAACATGAAGAAAGAAGGGGGGAGGAATAAGGCTGTATTAGAAAAGATTAATAGGCTTGTATTGGAGATAAAGAATAGGGTTATTAACGAGGAGCATCCAGAGCTTAGAATACCTCTTAGAAGCCTGCAAAACGTGCATTATATACCAGAAGAGGGATATCTCGCGATTGGAGAAAAAGTAAAAACAAGAAGATTAATGGCTAATACCGCTAAAACATTTGCACAAACACTTAGAATGATTGCATTGTCAAAATCATTGATAGTGCAGAGAGACATAGCAACAAAGAGAGAAGCATATTATATAAGTAAGAACTGGGGAGAAGCAAGGTTTCTAGAACAGCAAGAGAGTGATGATGTAATGGATGACATAGAGGCAATGTTTATGGTGAATCGTGAACAGCTAGGTTTTATACCAGAAGAGGATGGTGCAAGCATTGTGGGAGACTTAAAGATTATTGATAGAAACCCTGAAACAGGAGAAGAAGAAGTTATTGATTGTACAAAGATGGGAACAGGAGGATGGACCATCCCTAATAGTGTTGAACATCTAGAATTCGAGCCTGGGAAAATTGAATTTATATTAGCAATAGAGACTAGTGGTATGTATCAAAGGCTTGCATATCATAGATGGTGGAAAAAAGCAAGAGTACTATTAGCGAGTCTTAGAGGAGTTCCAAGTAGAGCCACGAGGAGATTTTTAAGAAGACTAAACGAGGAACACAATATACCAGTAGTAGTTTTTACTGATGGAGATCCCTATGGATGGTTAAATATTTATAGAACACTAAAAGTTGGTAGTGGTAATGCGGCGCATATAAACAAGTATTTCTGTGTTCCAAATGCAAAGTTTATAGGAATAACTGCTAGAGATATAAAAGAATATAACCTGCCAACCCACCCATTAAAAGAAGTGGATATAAAGAGAATAGAGGATGGACTAAAGAATGATCCATTTGTAAAGCATTACAAGGAATGGCAACAAGCATTAAAAGAATTGAAAAACATGAAGAAGAGAGCAGAACAGCAAGCGCTAGCAACACATGGATTAAACTATGTAATGTCAAACTATCTACCAGAAAAGCTTAACAATCCAGATTCATGGCTTCCATAATAAGACTAGGGGAATATGAACTTAACCTAGAGGAAATAGAAAAAGAGATAGAAAAAAATCATCCAGAAAAAATATTAATACAATTACCAGATGGGTTAAAGAGATACGCAAGAATAATTATTGATTGGATAAAAACAAAATATAAAGATAAAACCCCAATAATATATTTATGGCTCGATACGGATTTTGGTGCGTGTGATATCCCACTCAGAGAAGCAAAAGAACTAGGAATAGACCTCTTAATCCATATTGGTCATGATATGTTTGTAAAATCTACTAGTCCCTGATACAAAAAAGTTTTAAACAGTTCTATTTTTCTATAGTCATGCTCTTAATAATAGCTGAGAAGCCCTCAGCTGCTAAGAGGATTGCGCAAGCATTAAGTGAAGATAAAGTTAGGGTCGAGAAAAAGAGAGGAGTAACAATTTATCATATCATTGTAAACGGAGAGGAAGCAATAGTAATACCAGCAGCTGGACATCTATATGGGCTGGGAGAGATAGATAAAAGTTTTGATTATCCAGTGTTCAACATTACATGGAAGCCCTTATATATGATTGATAAGAAGGCTAGTCATGTAAAAAAATTCCTAGATGTGTTAAAAGAATATTCTCCAAAGATTGATAGGGTAGTAGTTGCTTGCGATTATGACATAGAAGGAGAACTCATAGGAAAAAACATTGTAACACTTGCATTGAATCGAAGTGATGCTGAAAGAATGAAATTCTCAACCCTAACACCATATGAACTAAAAAAGAGTTTCAAGGAGAGAATGCCCAGTCTTGATTGGCCACAGGCAAGAGCAGGAGAGGCTAGACATATGTTAGACTGGTTATATGGAATAAACCTTAGTAGAGCCCTAATGCATAGTTCAAAGAAGAGTGGGCAATATAAAGTATTATCTATTGGTAGAGTCCAAGGCCCTGCATTAAAAATTATTGTTGATAGGGAGAAAGAGATAGAAGAATTTAAACCAGAAAAATATTGGGAGTTAATTGCAAGACTAGAAAAAAATGGAGAAGAGATAATAGCAATACATGAAAAAGAGAGATTCAAGGATAAGATAGAGGTAAAAAAAGCAAAGAAAAACTCTGAGGGAGAAGCAAGGGTTAATGAAATAAGAAAAGCAAAGAAAAAAATAGCACCACCACCAGCTTTTGATTTAACCAGTCTCCAAACAGAGGCATATAGATTATATAAGTATAGCCCCGCGAAAACACTTAGTATTGCTCAAAAACTATATCTAGCAGGATTAATATCTTATCCGAGGACTAGTAGCCAGAAACTACCAAAGAGCATTGGGTATGAAAAAATATTGAAAGCATTAAGCAAGAAATATAGAGAAGCAGAAAGACTCATTGGTAGAAATCCTATACAAGGAAAAAAGACTGATCCAGCTCATCCTGCAATATATCCAACTGGAATAGAGCCAAAAAAGCTTAGCAGGGAAGAAGAAAGGATATATGACCTAATATCCAGACGATTCCTCGCAGCTTTTAGTGATCCAGCTGAAAGGATGAGCATAGAGGCAAGAATAATAGTAGGTAAAGAGAGATATATTGCAAAAGGAATAATAACACTCACTCCTGGATGGATGAAAATCTATCCAGCAAATATGAAAGAATCAACACTTCCAGATCTAGAAAAAGGAGATAAACTAGGAGTAAGAGCAATAGAGATATTAGAGAAAGAGACACAGCCACCTAAGAGGTATACTCAAGCAGGATTAGTAAAGGAGTTAGAAAAGAGGAATCTTGGGACAAAGGCTACGAGAGCTGCGATTGTTCAGACATTGTATGATAGAGGCTATATAAAGGATGATCCAATAAAGCCAACTATCCTTGGGAAAAGAGTAGTAGAGATTCTTGAGAAGCATTCAGGGCAAATACTAGATGAGGCTTTAACAAGACATTTTGAAGAAGAAATGGAGCAAATAAGACAAAATAAAAAAAGAGTAGAAGAGGTTGTCACAGAGGCAAAAGAAGTATTGAAGGATATATTAAGACAATTCAAAGAGAAGGAATCAATTATTGGAAGAGAACTTGTAAATGCTCATAGAGAAGAAGAAAAACATTCAAGGGTCTTAGGTGCATGCCCTATATGCAAAAAGGGGGAATTAGTGATAAAATACTCCAGGAAGAATAAGCAGAGATTTATTGCTTGTACAAATTATCCTGAGTGTAGTTTTACATGCCCACTCCCACAAAAGGGGAGGATCACCCCACTGAAAAAGAAGTGTCAATATTGTGGATTCCCGTTAATAAGGATTGGTACTGGTAGGAATGCGAGAGAATATTGTGTTAATCCCAACTGTCCTGGAAAAGAAAATATGAAGGGTTTAAAGGAAGAAATATTAAAAGAGAATGGACAGATATATATAAAGGATAGGAAGTGTCCTAGGTGTGGTGGGAAATTATTAGTAAAAAAGGGTATGTATGGCTCATTTATTGCGTGTGAGAACTGGCCTAGATGCAAATATACAGAAAATATTAATGGAATAGTTAATAAGAAACAGGGAAAGAAACATTTATAAATAAAACCCTGTTGCCATCTCTAAAAGATGGGGCTGTGGGGTAGCTTGGTCTAGCCCTCCGGGTTTGGGACCCGGAAACCCCGGTTCAAATCTCCTATAGCATCTGCTAGGGAGTGGGCATCCGGGCAGCCCCATCTCTCCATAGGTGTTAATCATGGTACAACAGTATGGATCAGTAAAGAGGTTTGGAGCAAGGTATGGGAGGAAGATAAGGCTCAACCTGGGGAAAATAGAGGAACAACAGAAAAAGCTATATAAATGCCCATATTGTAAGGCTGTAAAAGTGAAAAGAATAGCCGCTGGTATATGGCAATGTAAGAAGTGTGGAGCAAAATTCACTGCGAGAGCATATAATGCAAATATTAGCAAGATAAAAATAGAGGCATAAAAATGGTGGCATATAGATGTTTTTTTTGCGGGAAAGATATAAGTGAAGAACAATTAAGAAAAAGGATTAGATGCCCATATTGTGGATCAAAAATAATCTATAAGCCTAGGCAAGTAGCAAAAAAAATAAAGGCAATATAATGTATGAGGCAATAATAATAGTAAAAACAAAGAACGCTGAGAAGCTCAAGGAATTCCTAGAAGCAGAAGACCAAGAGCTAGCAAATAAGAGGGCCACACAGGAATCAGTTATAGGGGAAGACCTGGTCCAAGTAAAGATAAAGGCAAAAGACGCAACCTCTCTTAGAGCAATGACTAATACAATAATGAAAGCACTCTCGATATGGGAGAAAATGGAGGGAATAAAATGAATCAACAAGAAAAAATAACCCAACTACAAGTAATGGAGCAAAACTTGACTTCTATAATACTACAAAAGCAACAGCTCCAAGCACAACTTGCAGAAACAGAGAATGCTTTAAAGGAGCTAGAAAAAGTGGATAGTGCATATAGAATAGTTGGGAATATAATGATAAAAAAAGAGAAACAAGAATTAATAGATGAATTGAAAAAAGAAAAAGAATTATTAGAATTAAGAATAAAAACCCTTACATCTCAAGAAGAAAAAATAAAAGAAAAGACAAAAGAGTTACAAAAAGAAGTATTAGAAGAAATGAAGAAGGGGAAGAAATGAGGGATCAAAATGACTGGAGGAGTCAATTTAAAAGAAATCCTAGAGATAATACAGCAAATAAAACAAGATCCTATGACTCCTCGAAGTCTAAAAGAAGCAACAGATAAGATTATCGCAATATTAAAAGAAGATTCTCCTATTGATCTAAGAGCAAAAAAGTGTTTAGATCTCTTAGAAGAAATGGGAGAGGATCCAAATCTCCCTGTATATGTTAGATCACAGCTTTGGAGCCTTGTAAGTCTATTTGAAAGCCTAGCTTAATCAACAGTGAATAGTCTTGGATTCTTTACTTTATATAATCCCAATCTTGCCCCAGCGTCTAGCCATCCATGTGCATATGCAAGACTTGATAGTGCTCTCAGTAAGTCTTTCTTTTTTTCAAAGTAATCAGAGTCATTTATATATGCCTCAGCCATTTCTATTACTTCTTCTGCCCAGTTTTCCATTCCAAATGCTTTCTCTGCATTTTTCGCTAATTCTAATGCCTTCTTGCTTAACTCTCTATACTTTGCTATAAGTTTTATTATCTCTTTATCATCCATACAGAGTGATAAAGCTTGAAGAATTAAAAAGATTTCGTATCCACTCTTTGGTTACAAAGAAAACCTTATATAGTTATAGTACCAACACTACAATAATTGGGGGTGGAAAAATATGGGTCAACAAGAAGTATATGACTTTTTAAAGAAGAATAAGGGAAAATGGTTCACCTCTAGGGAGATAAGCGAAGCGTTAGGCATAAGTATTGGATCAGTAACAATGAGCCTAAAAAAGCTTAGAAAGAGTGGGATAATCGACTTTGAGAGTACAGGTAAAAAGAACACTTTTAGGTATAGGTTCAAGGAATAATCTTTGGATATCTATCCTGATTCATTATTACCCTTTCTAGCTTTGCAACTATTCCCTTTTCTGAGCTTAATAATTCTTCTCTACTCATCTCTGTTCTTGCTAATGCTATTAGTTCATTCTTAAGACTCATCAGTGCTACTAGTTCATTCCTAGAAAAGTCTCCTTCTAGAGCAACCACTCCTGGAACTTTTAGGGAAGCCCCATGACAAAGCGAATAAATAGCATTATCCGCAACAATTATTCTTGGCAAATGCATAACAGCCTCTTCTACTGGCAAGATCTTGTTCCTTAACAAGTCATCTCTCCCAAGATGCTTATAGAAGAATAATCCATCACTAAGATCTTGAAGAGTAATAGCTCTACTCTCTTCTAATGCTCCTACCCTTGTTCTTCTAAGCTCAACCATATGGGCACCTACTCCTAGTTTCAAGCCTAGATCATGCACCCATTTCCTTATATATGTACCAGCCTCGACTCCTATCCTTATAAGATAATATGTATCCTCCTCATCTAGTATCTCAACATAGTATACATGCCTCTTCCTAATCCTCCTCTTCACAGCACTTCTGCGTGGGGGGAGTTGAGAGATCTCTCCCACCATTGATGCCATTGCTTCTAATACTTTGTCTTTATCTAGTTCTCTATGCAACTTGAAGAGGCATACATATTCCTTTCCAGCGAGGAGTAATGCCTGTATAGCTTTGGTTGCCTTCTTTAATGCTATTGGTAATACTCCTGTTACTCTTGGGTCAAGCGTACCACTATGCCCAGCCTTCTCTATGTTCAATATCTTTTTTACATAGTCCACTACTTGATGACTCGTTGGTCCTGGGGGCTTATCAATAACTACTAATCCATTTCTTAATAATTCATCTATGTCTTGCTCGTATGGATTAAACCCATAGCTACTGGGCTTAGCCTCTCTTAGCCATATTCTCTTCCATTCCTTTTTCTCCCATGGAAAAGCCTTCTCACCAATAATTATGCTCATGGAAAGAAGTGTAGAATAGTTATTTATATGTGTTTCCACACAGATGTATGAATCAAATCTTTTTTCTCAACAACTCTCTTATTCCCATTATTTCTCTATCTAGCTGCTCCGCTAGTTTTTTGCTTTCATCAAGATAGAGCAATCTCTTTCTGTGCTTCATGTCTTCAAATAGCTTCCTTTTTACATAGCTAAACCCTTTTCCTATTTCGCCTGCGTACATCGATATGCGTAAAAGACCTATAACCCCCAAGCCCGCAAGCTTGTCTGCATCACTAATGATCTTTGCCTCTATTGGGAGAGAATCATCCTTCTTTCTCAATGAGTGAGAAGTTATAGCTATCTCTACGCTCTTTTTCTCTTCCTCTAATAATGGGAGTCTATTCAGGAATTCTTCTAGGAGTCTTACTGATTCCTCTCCTTGGAGTTCTCCTCTTGCTCCATAATGACGAGAAAAATCATGCAGGATTGAGGCAACGATTAATACCTTTCTATTCGCTTTATGCTTCCTTCCAAGGAACAGGGAGTACTTTAACACGTCAAGAGAGTGTTTCAAGTCATGAGAAGGACTACTTATATGCTGCCTTAAAAATGCTATACACATCGCTAATAACTCTTTTTCTTCCCTATTCATCATCCATCAATCCCCACATGTTTCAATAGTCTAAACAGCTCGGGGTTTATATCAAAGTATCTCTCCTCTATTCTTACTGGCTTTTCTTTAACTATTCTTATATCCCTCCAGGTCCGGGGCTTAAATGGGGGATCAAGAGAAGGATTCTCCACAACTATGTAATTCATTGTGGACCCAATACCACGAGCTATATAGCTCCTATGGATTCCATCAAGTATGTATGATTCTCCATTATAAACCTCGATTATAGGAGGAATATAGAAAGCAGCAACCCTATGAGTACTATTCTTTGTGTATATTATGCAGGGGGGTAGTTTAGAGATAGTTATATATGCATAGAGTTCTAACACAAATGGCAATTCTAATATACTCACAATCTTGTCCTCTTGGACGAATGATTGACCAATCTTTAAACACTTAGGGGAAATAGTGTTAGTTATGATCTTTGAGCCTCTATAAGGATAGTCTTCTCCCATAGATAATGGAACATTCTTTAAGAGTTTTTCAAGAAAGCTCTCTTTCATTAATTCAATCTTCTCGATTCTCTCCTTCTTGATTTCTCTCAGAGCAATTATTTCTTCTGCATCAATATCTAATCCTGTCCTATTCCTAAATTCCTCTCTTGAAATTCTCATTTCAAGGAGTTTATGAGTTGTATTAAAAATAAGAATTACTAGCAAGAAATTGTTCAAAGAGTTGTATAGAAATCCAAAAAACTTTTATATTCTTTAATTATTCCTCTCATTTGTATGGCTCAGAAAAGCAAACAACAAGAAGTAGTGGAAGAGGCATTAGAGAAAAAGAAGAAATGCAAACCATCAGAGATGAATATAGGCCTTGTAGGGCATGTGGATCATGGAAAAACAACACTCACCGAAAGACTTAGCGGGAAATGGACTGATACTCATAGCGAGGAATTAAAGAGAGGCATAACTATTCGTCTAGGATATGCAGATGTATCAATATATAAATGTGAGAAGTGTAATAAATATGTTACAAGCGAGAAATGTCCATATTGTAATTCCAAAACAGTTTTTCAGAGAAAAATAAGTCTAGTTGACGCTCCTGGGCATGAAAGCCTGATGGCTACAATGCTTAGTGGAGCAGCAATGATGGATGCAGCATTGTTATTAGTAGCTGCAAATGAGCCCTGCCCGCAGCCACAGACAAAGGAGCATATAACAGCACTAGAAATAATGGGAATAGATAATGTAATCGTTATACAAAACAAGATTGATCTAGTCTCCAAAGAACAAGCAAGAAAGAACTATGAGGAAATCAAGGCATTCTTATCAAACACAAAGTATAAGGACGCGCCAATTATTCCTATAAGCGCACAGAGAGGTGTGAATATTGACCTAGTGCTAGAAGCAATACAGGAATATATGCCTACTCCTAAAAGAGAAAAGGGAAAAGATCCATTATTCTATGTTGTCAGGAGTTTTGATATAAACAAGCCTGGAACAAGACCAAAAGATATGCATGGAGGCGTCCTTGGAGGAATACTTACTAGTGGGGAATTAAGAATTGGACAAGAGATAGAGATAAGACCAGGAATTATTGAACAAGAACATGGAAGATATGTTGCCAAACCCATAAAGACAAGGATTGTTAACCTTATACAAGGAGGATGTAAGGTAGATATACTAAGACCAGGAGGAAGCTCAGCTATAGAAACCAGTCTTGATCCAAGTATTGTTAAGTCTGATTCAATGGCTGGAAGCATTGTTGGCATAGCTGGGAGAATGCCACCAATAGTTAATAGTTTTAGCTTTGAGCCACATATACTCGAAAGAGTTGTTGGAACAGAGAAAGAGTTGAAAGTAGAACCACTAAGAATGAATGAGGATTTATTAATCAATATTAATAGTGCTGCAACCGTTGGGAGAATAGTAGAGATCAAGGAAAACGAGATAAGAGTTGTTCTTAGACTACCAGTATGCGCAGATAAAGGCATGAAGATCACGATTTCAAGACCAATAACTGGAAGGTTTAGACTCATAGGCTATGGAATAATTAAGAGTGTTCAAAATGGAATATAATCTTGATCTCCACCTCCACGGGCTTTATTCTGGAGCTGTTAGCCATGAAATGAAACCAAGGATAATAGCTGAACAGGCATTGTTAAAAGGCTTACAAGGAGTGGGCACTGGGGACATATTAAACCCTAAATGGGAAAAAATATTCAGAGAAGAAACAAGACTAGTGAGAGATGAATACTTTGAATACAACAATGTTAGATTCATCCTTCAAACAGAGGTAGAGGATAACTCAAGGGTACATCATGTGGTCTTATTTCCAAGCCTTGCACAAGTAGAAGAAGCAAGGAAAAGGCTTAAAGGAAAAACCACTAGTCTTGAGAGTGATGGAAGACCAAAACTATGGTTAAATACTGCAGAAGTAGCAGATCTCTTCCTAGAATTGGGTTGTATGATTGGACCAGCACATGCATTCACACCCTATACTGGTTATTATTCAAAGTATGATAGCTTGGAGCAGGGATATAAGGATAATTGGAGAAAGCTAAGCTTTCTAGAATTAGGGTTGAGTGCTGATACAGATATGGCTGACATGATTAAGGAGCTACATAATCTAAGCTTTCTAAGCAATAGTGATGCACATTCGCCATGGCCAAACAAGCTTGGGAGGGAGTTTAACACTTTAAAGATAGAAGAGATAAGCTTTGAAGAGCTTAGAAAGGCATTCCATAGAATGGGTGGGAGAAAGATTACTAGGAATATAGGCCTAGATCCAAGAGAGGGAAAGTATCATAAAACCAGGTGTAGGAATTGTTACACATTCTATGAGCCAGAAGAGGCAGAGCAATTTAATTGGCGTTGTCCATTATGTGGCGGGGTAATAAAGAAAGGAGTGGATCACAGGATCAAGGAATTAGCAGATCTACCCAAAGGAGAACATCCAGAGCATAGACCCAGATATATCCATATTATCCCTCTAAGCGAGATTATTAGTCTAGCGCTAAAAAAGAAGAATCCATATAGCAAAGAGGTACAAGAAACATGGAAAAAGATCATAAAAGAAACAGGAACAGAGATAAAAGCATTACTAGATACAGATCTTGAAACAATTAAGAAGATCAATAAGAGGGTGGCAGAATATCTAGAATACTTTAGGAAAGGAGAGATTCAATATATTCCAGGAGGAGCTGGTATGTATGGACAGCTAATCCCCCCTGGGGAAAAGGTAGAGATGAAAACATATAAAAGCCAGACAGCACAGAAAACATTGATGGACTTCTAGGGTTTTCTTGTTTATTGAAAGAAATATTTATAAATAACTTTTATTCTCCTTGAATCACAGGGCCGGTGGTCTAGTGGCTATGATACCGCCCTTACGAGGCGGGGGTCCCCGGTTCGAATCCGGGCCGGCCCACTACTAGTATTTGTACACATTCTAAAATATCTCTTTTAAATACTTTTAAAAATTAAACCCCTAAACAAAAAATATAAATATATGTTATAACTAATTAGTAG
>JAGGZC010000047.1 GCA_021162185.1 Candidatus Woesearchaeota archaeon
GATTAATGGATCACTACAAATCCCCCACATATTGAGTAGTATTAAACATAGAGTTAAAAATGTTTCGGTTACAGTGAAAAGAAAGATTAAAAAATAGTTGGAGAACACAAGAAGGCTGTGTATAAACCAAGCAAAAGTAAGGCCTTAGTAATCTTTGGCCATTTGTGTATAATCATAGGGATATATCTAGTTACTTGGGGTTTATACTTGCTACCAGTGAGTGGGCCAGAGGTGATAGATATATTTACCCGGCCCTTGTTCTGGGGTTTGTTTTCAATCTTTGGGGGTTTGTGTGCATTGAAGCATTCATATTGTGTATGCGTGCAGAGACTAGAAAAAATGCATAAGAAGAAATAAATCATGGGAAAACATTTAAAAAAGCCTTCATTATCTCAATTCTATGGAGCTCGAGAAGCTTGCAAGAAAGCATGCATTAAAAAATGCGTTGAAACATGATGGGAAGGCAGTACTACAAGCAGTGATTACTGCTGCTATTAGTGAAAACAAAGATGTAAAAAAGAATATAAAAGAATTCGTAGAGATAGCGAGAAGAGTAATAGAAGAAGTGAATAGTAAGAGTAAAGAAGAACAAGAAAAATTATTGGAAGAGTTATTCCCAGGAGAACTTAAATCATTAAACAAACCAAAAGAAGAAAGGCCATTGAGAGAAGTCATGAAAGATCTTTTTGGACTTGGAGAAGGAGAAAAAGTTATAAGTGCTTTTCCACCAGAACCAAGCAAATATCCACACCTAGGGCATGTAAAAGGAATAGTTCTAAACTATGAATTAGCCAAAAACTTTAATGGAGAATTCATATTAAGATTCGAGGATACAAACCATGAAAAGGTAAAGAAAGAATATTATGATGCAATACTAGAGACATGTGAATGGCTAGGAATAAAGCCAGATAAGATTGTATATGCCTCAAAAGAATTGGAAATACTATATAAGTATGCAGAAGAGCTAATAAAGAAGGGACTAGCATATGTCTGTAGCTGTAGTGTTGAAGAAGTAAGGAATTCAAGAGCAACCGGAAAGGCTTGTAAACATAGAGATCAAAGCATAGAGGAAAACATGGCTAAATGGAGAGAGATGTTTAATGCTCCTAGTGGATCAAGTATATTAAGAGCAAAGATTGATCTAAAACATAAAAACACTACTATGAGGGATCCAACATTGTTCCGTATAGTAGATGCTGATCATCCACTAGTAGGGAATAAGTATAGGGTATGGCCCACTTATGATTTTGAAACAGCCATACTTGATGGGGTCTATGGTGTAAATTATAGGTTTAGAAGCAAGGAATTCGAGATGAGAAGTGAGTTGCAAAATTATTTCCAAGAAGTCTTAGGACTAACGGTTACTAGATATGAGCATTATGCAAGATTCAACATTGAGGGAGTCCCTAGTAGCGGAAGGATTATAAGGGAAAAGATTAATAATGGAGAACTCTTAGGATGGGATGATCCCGCATTAACAACTATTGCTGCTCTAAGGAGGAGGGGCTTTCAGCCAGAAGCAATAAGAGAATTCGTGAAGCATACAGGGTTTAGTAAGAATGAAGGGTTATTCACATGGAATGATCTAGAGGCTTATAATCGTAGACATTTAGATCCTATAACTAAGAGATATTTCTTTATAGCTGAGCCAGTAAGAATAGTTGTAGAGGATGCGCCACAACTAGTAGTGAATGTTAGGAGACATCCGGACAATGATCTCGGAAGCAGGGAATTTAAAACTGGTAAAGAATTCTGGGTTACAAAGAAGGATTATGAATCATTCAAACTTGGAAATCTTTACAGATTCATGGAGCTATTCAATTTTGTAGTAGAAGAAGAAAATGGAAAGAAAAGGTTTAGGTATCATAGCAGGGAATATAAGGAATACAAGGGAAAAGGAAAAGCAATTATTCATTGGTTGCCAGTTGGATATGAAGTGGGAGTAGAAGTATTAATGCCTGATAAAACCATTGTAAAGGGATATGGTGAAAACTACTTGGAGGAGCTAAACATTGGAGAAGTAATCCAAGCAGAGAGATTTGGATTTATGAGGCTAGATGAGAAAAATGAGAAATTAAGATTCTGGTATACCCATAAATAGGGGGTGATATCTATGCCACAAATGGTTGTAAGAATAAAAGTAAAAGATTATATAAGCCAGAAGAACATGAGGATGAGCCAAGATTTTCTTGATAAACTAGAAGAAATGGTTAGGTCAATCATTGATAAGGCAATTGAAAGGGCAAAAGCAAATAATAGGAATACAGTCATGCCTCGTGATCTTTAAGCGCTATATTTATCAATTCTTTTCTATTCCTTATTTTTTCTTTTGTTTTGTTTATCTTTTCTTCTATGTTTTTACTACTCTTTCCCTCTTTTACTAATCCCTTATACATCTCTTCTAATCTCAACATGTTTTGTTCTAATTCCTCTATCTCTCTCTTTTTCTCTCTTAATCTTTCATCTACCTTTCTAGAAGCATTTACAAGTATAAATGGGAGATCAATGCTTGGGTACATTTTTACTTCTTAAATAATCCGAATAACCCCTTCTTCTTTCCCTTTTCTAAGGGTTCTGGTAGTGGTGGTAGGTCTGGTAATTCTAATTCTTTATTTTGCTGTTCCTGATGCACAAGCATTGATGGTTTAGATATCTTTGACTCTTGCATAGCTGGCTGGTTTATTTCTTGCTGCCTTGTTAGATTGTCTAGAGATTGTTG
Source organism: Candidatus Woesearchaeota archaeon (assembly GCA_021162185.1). Lineage (GTDB taxonomy): Archaea > Nanobdellota > Nanobdellia > Woesearchaeales > JAGGZC01 > JAGGZC01. The sequence goes on from JAGGZC010000047.1 coordinate 2,720, forward strand.
TAATTGTTGTACTGGCTGATTTATTTGCTGCTGTCCTAGTGGTGGTAGAGATTGCTGTGTATTATCTGGCTTGGCTAATGGTTGCAATCCTGGACTAGGAGCAGGAGATTGTTCTATATCTATGGGTCTTGTTGGGGTTGGTAGGATTGGTTTCTCCTTCTTCTTGCTCATCTCTATAAGATCTTCCGGTGTAACCCCTCTTCTTTCTTTCTCTATTTTCTCTATCTTTTCACTTAGTTTTAATAATCCCTCTGCAATCGTCTTGTTTTGTTCCTCTATTCTCTCAAGCTTCTTTGCAGGATGTTCTCCCTTATAGTTTTCTATTATATCTCTCTGTGCAACTTCAAATATATGTATAAGTCTCTCCATAGAAGATGCTAATCTCCTAATCTCTTCCACTAATTCTCTTGCAGCTGGTTCTGACATGAATGGAGAAGCCTTAACCTTTTTTAGGTCTTCAGCTATTTCTTCTATCTTTTTTCTTATCTCAACAATGTCTTGATCATTGGTTTTAATTTTCCTGGTAACCATGCCCTCACCCCTTTCTCCTATTTGAATAGTCACAGAGGGGGAGAAATATAAATTTTTCTATAAGCCTATTTTTTTCAATATTGAAAATTATATGTAATCAAGAGATGATATTATTCCATCAACATCAACAATACGCTTGGATTCCACAACCCTCCACTTCTCAGTATCTATCTCATATTGGACTATATAGCCAAAAGAACCAGCAGAGAGAATAGACACAAGGGGAGGCTTTTTATTCAATATCTTAAAATCGTAATGCTCACCTAGAACAACTGTATCCCTTAACATTATCTCCCTTGAACCAACCACTGCTACCAAGCAATTCATAAAAACATTTGATAAGAATATATCCCCCCAAAGGTAAAGTGTTCTCGCTGGAAGAGTGGTTGCTATAGTAAATTCAACTATTTTCTCCAATGAGCTATTTCCATTTAGTTCTACTACTCTTTGCTCTTCTCTATTAACCTGTACATGTAGGAATAATCCCTCTTCCATAGGAATTATAGATGAAACCCTATCAATTCCATAATTCTTTACGTTGAATACTAGGTTATCCTGAGTATCCACTAATCCTTCTTTATCAATAGATATAGCATAACCAGCTTTGAGAAGAGCAATATCTAAAATATCCCTATCCTTCACGCCATAACTTATAATAGTTTTCTTCCCAAGTTTTCTCTTTTTAATAGATAATCTGCTCCTAGATTTTTTAGCATAACGTCGAGAAGATTTCCTAGTAAAATCTTGAGAAGCCTTTAAGCCTAGGTGGGTAAATCCATCAATATTCCTCACTATAGATATAGGCCTCTCTGACTCATATATCTCATTATATTTGCCTCTTTTAAAAGAATAATAATACAATAAATTATCCATGGTGAAGATTAAGCTGCGCACAAGAATATTAAAAGAAAGAGGATATATAAAAAATTTTTCACTTAATATTCAAAGTTCTCTGACTTAGCACCCTTGCCTTCATTCTCACTCTTTCCACCGATCACTATGTCATCAATCCTCAAGATCATTATCGCTACCTCTGTCGCTGAGCTTATTGCCTGTGTCTTTATCTGTAATGGCTCAATCACTCCTTCATTCCATGAATTAATCACTTTTCCAGTGAATACATTGATTCCTGCCCATTTATTACCCTTGTCATGTGCAGCTCTTAGAGCTGTCAGTGTATCTATTGGATCTAATCCAGAGTTCTCTGCAAGTGTGCGAGGAATAATGTCTAGTGCTTCTGCAAATGCCTTGACTGCTAGTTGAGTTCTACCCTTAAGGCTCTCTGAATATTTTCTTAGCTGCATTGCTAGCTCTACCTCTGTTGCTCCAGCTCCTCCAACAGCTTTACCAACCTTTAATGCTGATATAGTGTCACCAATAGCATCTTCTAGCGCGCGTTTTATTTCTTCTACCACATGCTCTGTTCCGCCCCTCACTAATATTGTAACTGATCTAGCCTTTGGACAACCCCTAACAAAGATCATTCCATCGTCTCCAACCTTGACTTCTTCCACTAGTTTTGCTTTTCCAAGGTCTTTAGATGAGAGATCATCTAGCCTTGTAACTATTCTCGCTCCTGTCGCTCTTGCAAGCTTTTCCATATCTGACTTACTCACACGTCTAGCTGCTAGTATTCCCTGTTTTGCAAGGAAGTGCTGGGCGAGATCATCTATCCCTTTCTGGCAGAATACTACATTTGCCCCTGTCTTTACAATCTTATCTACCATTTCCCTTAACATGTTTTCCTCCATGCTTAAGAATGCTTGAAGCTTCTCTGGATCAGCAATGTTTATCTTCGCATCTATCTCTGTGCTCTTTATCTCTAGCGCTGAATCTATTAATGCAATCTTTGCATTCTCAATAAACTTTGGCATTCCTGGGTGTACTCTCTCTTTATCTAGAACTATTCCATCTATCAACTCTGTGTCCTCTATGCTTCCTCCTACACGTTTCTCTATCTTTATGTCCTCCTTGTTTATGTGCAATTTCCCATCCTTTCTTTCCGCTACTTGTAATACTGCTTTGACAACTAGGTCTGCTAGCATTTCTTTGCTTGCTTCTGCTCCTTTTCCTGTCATTGCAGTGATTGCTATCTTTTTCAATAGTATCTTATCTTTCTCTGTTATTGGTCTTGCCATCTTTTCGAGTATTTGTATTGCTCTATTAGCAGCTACTCTGTATCCACGAGCAATGATGGTTGGGTGAATATCCTTATCTAGTAAATCTTCTGCCTGTTTTAATAGCTCCCCCGCTAGTACTACCGCAGTGGTTGTCCCATCACCAATCTCTCTTTCCTGTGTCTTTGCTACTTCTACAACCATTTTTGCGGCTGGGTGCTGGATGTCCATCTCTTCTAGAATGGTTACTCCATCATTCGTAACAGTTATATCTCCAAGGCTGTCCACTATCATCTTGTCCATTCCCTTTGGTCCAAGAGTTGTTCTGACTGTTTCAGCTACTGCTTTTGCTGCAGCAATGTTTAAGCGCTGTGCATCTCTCCCCCTAGTTCTTTTAGTATCTTCTGCTAGGATAAATACTGGTTGTATCTGCTGCGGATTAGTCATTCTTATCACCCCCTAGTTTTTTAGAGAACTATCAGCTTGTTCTCGTTCAGGAGAGTAGTAGAATGGGATATAAAAAGGTTTCGCAGATAAAAAATAAATTTCAATATTGAAAAAATTAATTTATATACTTAAAAAGTGAGGGTAAAGTTTTTCTCTTCTCCTCATCCGATAAGTGTTCTATTCCCAGATGATAGTCCCATAACGCTCTAATCTTTTTCTCTGGTTCCTTTAACTTTAGTTTAGAGAAAACATCGACTTTGTATTTAGTCCCCACATCTGAGTGCAACTTGTCTAGATAAGCATCGATTTCTTCTATATTCTTCGAGAGGCCCTTATATAATGCATTATAGACAAACTCCTCACCAGTCTTTACTACTCTATCCGAGATCTGAGAAGCAAGACTTCTTATCAAACCACTCCTTATGCCCTGCGACTTTATAATAGCTCTCAAGTTTTCTCTACTAAGACCTATAGTTTGTGCTAATAACAATTCTGCCATTGCCCTATCATATTTTTCCTCATCAGGATTAGTGCTTTTAAGTTCTAAATGAGCTTTAAGCCTCTTCATAAATGGGTGCTCAATTCTTGTCAATTGTTCCATAATTAAATCATAAATCTTGTCCGCAAATTTCTCTAAAAACTCTGGTTTATCAATCAAATAATTCTTCTCTTTAAGCGCTTTATAAAAATCTTGATAATTATCTATAACATCTGCTCCAAGATAAGTCTCAAACTCCTTCCTAAAATCAGTGATAGCCCTCTTAAAAGCTTCCATTTCTAGAGCCTCGACAAAGTGTTCTATCTCTCCACCTAGATCCTTAACTTCTTTTGCATGAGATCTTATTATATCCTCAATAGCCATGTTTATCACCTAAATATTAACAATAAAGCTGATATATAAACTTTTCCCCTATGTTTATACAAATCTTCATAATATTCTATCTCCACTCAGGCATCACTAGTTCAGGA
>JAGGZC010000068.1 GCA_021162185.1 Candidatus Woesearchaeota archaeon
CTATAAAGACATAGTGTTAAATCTAAACAAAGCAGTCTTTAATGATAAAAAAGATAGAGAAGGACTTCTTAATTATCATTTAGATCTAGTTGTAAAAATCATTGCAGATAATATTAACAAGAAATGGTACTCTTTGAGCAATCATTGAATTAGTATTTTGTTTTTATAAATCTCTAGAACCCTAAGCCTTTTTATTCTTATTTATTTGAAAAATCTTTCTAAACTAGACTGTTTTCTTGCTTCTTTCACTTTTCTAAGCTTTTCTAAATAGTTACGAATTCTTTCTTCTGAGAAGCTCCTCTCTCCAACAAGGAAAGAGATTAAGCCTTCTTCATCTATATCTCTCCATTCTAGTTTGTAGTCCTTATTCACAGGCATTTCTTTGAAAAGCCTGAATAATTCCTTCCAATCTTTTTCATATTCTTCTCTCCATCCAGCCTTGTTGAATGCTTCATCTAGATTCTCACTATTCTTTACAATTTCCATTGCTCTTTTTATTCCTATCCCCTTTATCCCCCCAGGATTAAAATCTGTTCCAATCATTAATGCTATGGCTATGAGCTGATCATGTGTTAATTCATTCTTCTCTAACACTTCTTGTAACTTTATTAGTTCTGGCTTGATCTCTACATATATATGTTTTCCAGGCATTTTTCTCTTTCCTGTTAATGTTAAATTCCTAACAAGGATTGGTGTTCCAAATAATAGGCTATCATAATCCTGGCTTGCAACAGCATATATATCTCCCTGCTTTGCCATGAATGCTGCTTGTGCTTCTCCTTCACTAGGAGCTTGTACTACTGGGCATCCAAGTAGTGTTGCTAGTCTTTTTGCATCCTGAACCATTTCACTGTTAAGCATGCTTATCCTTGATGCATATTTCTTCATTTCTTCTATATCTCCTCTTTGTCTAGCTTCTTCATATTTCTCTCTTGCCTCTTCCTTTGCTTTTTTCCTTTTTTCTTGTTCTAGGAATTTTTCTTCTGGTGGTTTTCCATCAAAAACAAATACTGGTAGTATGCCCTCACTCAATAGGTTAGCTGTTCTGAAGAACATTCCAACTAAGTGACTAGTAATTCTTCCCTCCGAATCCATTAATGGAGTGCCATCTACTTGCCTAATATTGCTCAAGAATTGGTATAGCATATTATATGCATCTATTGCTATCCTTTTGTTTGCAAGATGGCTTAGCTCTATTTCTTTTACTGGAACTATCTCTTTTAGGTTAACCCCCATAAGAATCATTCCTCAATTATTATTTATAAATTTTTTTGGTTATCTTCTTCTTTTTCTTTCTTTTCTTTCCATTTCATTGGCACTCTTGCGACATCTCCATCACTATCAATAAAGTATAGCCATCCCTTCTCACGCTTAAGGTTTAGTTTAGCAACTTTTTGCTTTCCTTCTAACCCCTCAGCTGTTGCAATAAAGTCTTGATATTTCTCTACAACTCCTCTGGGTTTTCCCAGGATTCTCTTAAACCATTTCTTTATGTTTCTCTCTGCTTCTTCTCTTCCAGCCCTATAATTTCTTAATAATTTCCAAACCCTACTAACCTTGAATCCATATTTATTGAAGTATATTCTTGTCTTTAGGTCAAATATTGTTTTTGGTTCTGGTTGTTCAGCAGGATAACCTATGGCTATTAGTGCAATAGTCATTTTTCCAGCAGGTACTCCTAATACTTCATCTACTTCTCTTTGTTCGAATCCACTAACCCATACTGCTCCTAGTCCTAGTGCATGTAGTGCTAACAAGAAGTTTTGGATCGCTGCGCTAACACTTTCTATTGCGTATTCATATCCACGCTCTCCATATTGGCTTTTACATCTCTCTATGTCCGCTACTACCGCCACTAATGCTGGAGCATTATACACCCATGGTTGTTCATAACAATATTCATATAGCTCTGCTTGTATTCCAGAGTCTTCTATTATAATAAATCTCCATGGCTGCAGGTTACCAGCAGAAGGAGCAGTGGTTGCAATATCTATGGCTGTTATTATTTTCTCCCATTCAACTGGTTTCAAGCTATATTTACGAATACTCCTCCTAGTAGATATAAATTCTAATGGATCCATGATTATTTTATTTATTCAATGTCTTATTAATAAATCTTTCTGGCTATACAAGAAAAACTATTTCTTTTCAATATTGAAAAAAATGTTTACTACTTTTAGATGAGAAGAGAAATATTTAAAGAAGGCTAGATAATAAAGAATCATATGCCCAGGAAAAGAAAAGAATTCAAAACAGAGATAAACGAAAGGCTGCCATTCTATAAGAAAAAGATAGAAGAATTAAGAAAAGAGATCAGAAAAATAGTAGTAGGACAAGAAAAAGTGATTAACTCATTGATAGAAGCACTTCTTTGTAATGGACACGTACTAGTAGAAGGAGTGCCAGGAATAGCTAAAACATTAATAGTTAGAACCCTCGCAGCAGTCACTGGTGGGAGCTTCTCAAGAATACAGTTCACACCAGACCTATTACCATCAGATATTATTGGAATAACAACCTATGAAGAAGGGAAAGGATTTTACACTATTAAGGGGCCAATATTTGCAAACTTTGTATTAGCAGATGAAATCAATAGAGCCCCACCAAAAGTACAGTCAGCACTACTAGAAGCAATGCAGGAAAGACAAGCAACTATTGGGAAACAAACATATTCATTACCACACCCATTCCTAGTGATGGCCACACAAAACCCAATAGAGAGTCTTGGAACATATAAGCTACCAGAAGCACAACTAGATAGATTTATGTATAAAGTATTAATGACATATCCAACATTTGAAGAAGAGATATTAGTATTAAACAATAACATTACGACAAAGAAATTTGAAGAATATAATATTCAAGTAGTACTAGATGTTGAGACAATAAAAACAGCGCAAGAAGACATAAAAAAGGTTTATACAAGTAAAAAGGTAGAGACCTATATAGTTAGGATAATAGATGCAACTAGGAGACCAGAGAAGTATGGAATAGAATTAGGAAAATATATTGAGTACGGAGCATCTCCAAGAGGAAGCATATCACTATATCTAGCATCAAAAGCACATGCACTGATAGATGGAAGAGGATATGTAACACCCCAAGACGTCAAAGAAGTAGCAAAGAGAGTATTGAGGCATAGGATAATATTGACATATGAAGGAGAAGCAGAAGAGATAACCAGTGATGAAATCATAGACGAGATACTCAAAAAAGTGCCAATAATTCATTAATTCTCAAAATGCCACCAATAGAACTACAGATAGACCTTACTCCTAGAATAAAAAAACTAAAAATATTCGCGACAGAAAGATCTTTCTCTCGAAGAGTGGGAGGAGAATGGGTTTCTAGTACAAAGGGGCAGGGATTAGAGTTTGCTGGATATAGGGCTTATCTATTTGGAGATGATGCAAGACTAATAGATTGGAAAGCAAGCCTGAGAACAAAAGAACTAGTAGTTAGAGAATTTGAAGAAGAAAGGATTGCAAACATTGTTTTCTTGCTAGACGTGAGCAATACAATGCTTTTTAGTAGTCATAAAAAACTAAAAGCAGAATACGCAGCAGAACTTGTTAATAGCTTGTCTAATGGCATATTAAATAGTGGAGACGCAGTAGGATTAATCATGTTTAGTGAAGAAATAAAAAAATCAGTATACCCAGAAACAGGACCAAAGCATTACAATATAATCTCTTCGGCAATCTCAGATCCAGAGCTATATGGAGGAGGATACAGCCTGATAAACGCGTTAAAATATGCAATAAAAAAGCTCAAAGGAAATGCAATGCTAATAATAGTTTCAGACTTTATAGGACTAGAAGAAGAATGGTATAAATGGCTAGAGATAAGTTCCAAGATGTTCGAAGTAATCGGAATATGTGTAAGAGACCCAGTGGATAGAAGATTACCAAAAGAGGGATTACAATTATTAATGGAGGACCCTCTAACAGGGGAAAAATTATTAATAGATAGCAAGCAATATGCTGAGAGATACAACACATATGTTAGAAAGCAAGAGAAAATGTTAGAGGAATGGTTTGCAAAAACAAGGAGTGGGTTTATAATACTCGAAACAAAAAAAGATTATGTTGAACCAATCCTAAGGTTTTTTCACGCAAGATATAGGGTGAAAAAATGATAATACACATACAATTCCAGCACCCATTCTTCTTGTTATACCTATTTGCAATACCATTACTCATATTAACACACTTCATACTATTAGAGAGAGCGAAACATAAAGCACTAAGATTTGCAAACTTTGAAGCAATAAGAAAGGTTACTGGAGAAAAACCATTAACAAAGAATATATTCCTACTAGTCCTAAGAATAATTGTTTTATCCTCACTAGTATTAGCAGCTGCCGGACCAGAATTATGGTATAAGACAAGGGTGATAGATAAAAACATTGTGTTCGCAATAGACGCGAGTGCAAGCATGAGCACAGAGGATTATTATCCATCGAGACTAGAAGTAGCGAAAACAGTTGCTAGAAGAATCATAAACAAGATGGAGGGCTCTCCCAACATTGGAGTAGTCTCATTTTCAGGTGTCACATTTATAGATCAAACCATGACTAATTCAAAAAAGCAAACAATAGGCGCAATAGATAGTATAGAAATAATAGAGGCAGGGGGAACAGACATTCCAGGAGCAATAATCACTGCTACAAACATGATGCGAGGAGAAGAAGGAAAAAGCATAATCCTCTTTAGTGACGGTAGTAATACTATTAGCTATCTGTTAGAGGACCCTGTTAGGAGAGCAATAGATTATGCAAGAAATAACAATGTAGTGATCTACACAATAGGCATTGGGAGCGAGGGAGCGCCAGTAGGATATCTACCAGAATATTACAACATACCCTCAAGATTCGACGAAGAAGTATTGAGAAGGATTAGCAACGAGACAAACGGGAAGTATTATAGATTTGGAGAAAACATGTCCATAGATGAATTAGTCAATGATATACTAGAAGAAACAAAAGAAGGCTTCCTAAGAATAGACTTAACCCATGCATTATTAGTCCTAGGATTAATAGGCATATTCTTAGAATGGGGATTAATCAATACAAGGTTTAGAAGAATACCCTGAGTTGAAAAATTTTAAAAATAAGCTCATACCCCAGGGAGTAATGCCTCCGTAGCTCAGCGGCCAGAGCGGCGGCCTTGTAAGCCGCAGGTCCGGGGTTCAAATCCCCGCGGAGGCTAAGCCAACCTCTTCTCATAAATAACTAATCCCTCTTTCTCTATTCTAATTATCCTATGTAGTGGGATCTCTACTATTCCTTTACTTGTCTTGATCTTCATGAAGCTTCCCTCTAGTCCTAGTAGTTGTTCCCTGCTAATTGCTCTGGCTTGATTAGTAATCCTGTCATAGATGTAGATAACATATCTTGCTTTTTCTTTCTTCCAGAGGATTTCTTCGATTATTTCTCTTGCTTTATGCTTAGCCATTTTCCAAAATGGGAAATTTTTCTTTAAATTTCTTCGTATAAGAGATATATATGTGTTTCTCTTTATGCTTTCCGAAGGGGGTGAGAGGCATGAAAAAGCTATTAGTACTAGTCCTAGTTTTAGGCCTATTAGTTCTAGGGGCCGCAACAGTAGTAGTAGAACACAGCTTTTCTAGCCCACAAGAAGTAGTGAAGCCAACCCTAAGCCACGGAAGGGTATTATTTGAAGATGAAGAACCTTGCTGTGGCGGAGGAGCTGGTGGTGGATTAGACTAAACAACAATCTTCTTTTTCTTTCTTTAAGACTAGTTTAACTCTCCTTTTTACTATGGTTTTTTCGCTAACTGATTTCCATTCAACCATCTCTGGATTAAATGCTTGGTGATATGAAAATTTTAACCACTCTCTGTTCCATAAGGGGCGAGAGGAATCATAATCTACTAACCATGCATCAATAATTGATGAATTATCAAGGAATAATCCGAGAACTCTATCTAGAAGATAGTTTGGGATCATCAAGTTTAGTAGATATTTGCCTTTTTCATGTCCTTGATATAAGTATATAAATGGTGCTAGTAATGATAACTCCTCTAGAAGGAAGCGAAGAGAATCCCTATCAGTAGAAAAATATACCCAAAAGTAATGGTTTCTAGCTTCTAGTGGTGCATAATTTATATTCATGAATTTTATTAATCCAAGTTCAGAGAAGTCTCTAAGTGTTAACTGTATATGTTTAATAGCCACATGTTTTGACTTCTTTTTTATTTTTCTGAAATATTTCCAAGCGTTCTCTCCAAGCTTATCATAGATCTGTCTCCATACCTCTATACTTGACCAATGTTCTTTATCATATTCAAAAGCTACTGGTATTATTAATGGATTCCTCTTTACAGCTTTAATCATTTTTGGTTCCTCAATTCTGTTTAGATTGCTAAGAACCCTTTTCACAGATTCTAATTGTTCCATTGAAAGTTTATCTAGAACCCTTATATTCCCATTTCTATCAATCATTCTATGCAGGGGCCCAACAATTACCTCTTTAGAATAAAAGGATTGAACCATTGGAAGGATCCCTGACATTAAATCCTTATTTCCCACTGGGATCCAATATGCCTGAGTAATAACCCTTTTTAATGATTTCAAAGATATACTCACATTGAGATATGTGGAATAAGGAGAATCTATAACGCCTTTTTTTAGGGGATAGAATGCGTAAAATAATTCTAATCCCAATCTTTCAATCTCTATGTATGGATGATAATCAAAACAGGTTGAATGCAAGAAGTCGAACCATCTCCGAATAGTTTTAGATGTAACGATTTCTCCTTGAATTCTTATCCTTCTTGATAATTCTCTGTCACTATAATAGCGATCGAGTTTTGATAGCTCGTAGAGAAATTCCAGGATTTTTGGGTGATAATAGTCAAGCATTTTTCCAGAGAGGGGAATTTTTTTAATAAAAATTTTCCATTAAGGTATTTAAATTTTTCTATCTATACATAAAATATGATAAAGATCAGACCACAAAGGCCTAGGCGGATTGGGGAAAAATATTTCCTACTCTTACCAAAAGAAATAGTTGAAAGATTAGGAATAGATGAGGATACAAAGCTAGAAGTAGTTATTGATAGGTATAAGGGAAGGGTTTGGAATAGTTGCGAGTCTAGGTGGATCCAGTGATTAATTGTTCTAGGAGAGCATAAGGAGAACTATAGATATATCTAGCTAGAGGTTTGTTTTTAAATGACTCACACAAAGCCTTTATTTCATCATAATGATTAACAAAAAAACCAGCGAGCTCTGGGTCGAATTGTTTCCCAGCATTCATTAATAATTCTTGTAATGCTTCTCTCTCACTTTTAGCCCTCTTATATTCTCGAGACTTATCCATCATGGCGTTGAAAGCATCAGCAATAGAAAGAATCCTAGCAGATCTAGGGATTTTTCCTTTTTTTAATCCGAATGGATAGCCATTCCCGTCCCATCTTTCATGATGATATAGGACTATCTCCCCTATCTCTGTTTTTCTATACCTTCCCGGTATCATTTCATAGCCATTAATAGTGTGCATCCTTATAGCTGCAAGCTCATTTTTTCTCAATCTTCGAGGTAGCCGAGCTAGGTCTAGGAGATAGTATCCATTAACTATGGAATCCTTTCCAATATCATGAAGCAAGGCTCCTCCGAGGAAGTATTCATTGTTTATACCATTACTTAGATCATGCTTTCTCAGTACTTGGAGGAATGCATAGGATAGTGCTGCTGAATGAAATAAGTGTTCACTATATGCTCCCAAGAAATAGGCATGTTTATTGCCTATATCTATGAGTAGTCTGGATATGTCATTGATTCTTGATTCCAGGTTTTTTGGTTTAGACTTCTCACACTTTTTTGCTCTCCTCATTTTTAAGGGGGGAGAGGGGCGTCTAGCCCCTTCCCATTAATGTATGCTTTATAAAAGATATTAATGAGAAGGGAAATTTATAAAGAGAAAATGACGCATATAAGAAAAAAGGTTTTTTCTACTCAAGAATAATAAAAAATTGTTCTCCAAAAAATAAATTGCAAAATTACATTTCTTGAAATATATTTGAGAATAAATAAAATTTTAAATATTCTTAATTATAGGGATTATTTGTGCGGGGGAATGAATTAACAAGCAAGGAGCTAGAAGTATTAAAGACTATTGCTGATTACTATGAAAATAAAAACCTTATTGAGACTTCTAGGCTTATAATACCTACTGTTGTTGATTGGAATGGAAACCCATTTGCAACCAAGCCATTGTCTGTGGATTATCTAGTAAAAAAGGTAAACGAGAATAGGAAGAGCAAGCCCAGATTAGGGAGAAAAGGGCTTGAAAAAATTATTAGTAATATAGAAAAGAAGTGGGGTCTAATTGCAAATGAAGATGAGCCCCCAGAGTTGAGACTATTAAGAATAGCTATGGAGGAAAGGACTAGGAGAAAAGAAGATGATAAATTCGGAGATTATAGAGAGGACAATACATACCTATTCATGGGTGATCTTGGATTATCCACAATATATGGTAATCCTGACATCTATAAAGGATTAGGTCTTGCTCTTAAAGCATTTGGTTTTGTTGATGAGTTAAAAGGAGTGATTATTCAGGGAGGAGCACTCCCACCATTCCCTTATTTATGGTCAAAGCTTAATGATGAAAGATTGAAAGAGATAGGCACTAAACTTGACAAAGGCGAGATTAGTGAAGAAGAGGCAGTAAAAGAATATATGAAGAATATACAAGGATTGATAGATAAAGAGCAAGTAACAAAAGAAGAGGTAGAGCATTATCTTAAATATATTCATGGAACTATTAATAGCTTAGAAGAAGCAGTCGATCAGTCTAGTAAAGAGATAATGCCATTACTCAAAGCCCTGAATGATGATACACCTATTATATATCAGTTCAATCCAAATGATTGGTTTAATATAAAAGAAATGAAGGAAATGATAATTAGTCATCAAGAGAGACTTAAAAGAATAGAGAAAGAAATATCAGTGATACCAGACCTTGAGCAACGCCTTGCAGAAGAGACTAAACAGATATTAGATCTAGAATTAGAGGTAAAAGTAGGGAAATATGTATTAGAATCACTTCAAAGAGTTGCTAAGGATAGACATATAGGTAGACAATATATTAATGATTATATAACTAAGAAGATTCCCAATCATAAGAGATTTAGAAAAAAGAAGGAGGAGCTCTTCAAGAAATATAAGGAGGCAACAGGAATAGAACATCTACCAACACAGATCCTTGAGGATAAAATAGATAAAGTGTTAAAAGAGTATGCTAGGAGTATTAATCTTTCTTCAATAGAAAACAAGATAAATGAAAGAGAGAGGAGAATAGAGGTAAGGAAAAGGCGTATAGAAAAAACAAACACTGAATTGTTAAGATTAAACAGATTAAAAGAAGCATACGAAGATGAGAAAAGGTTAAGAATATCATGGTTCACTAAGAGGAGCGCCATTACTTCTAAGGGTGCAAAGATATCACATATAGGAGTAAAAACTAAGTATAAGGAACACGTGAAGAGGGTTTTTGAGGAACCATTAAGAATTCTCAATAAGGAGAACCCAGTAAAATGTATAAGCAGGGCTTCTGTAACACTATCAGCACACAAGGATGGAGACGATTGGGTTCCATTAGACTTAAATATTGGTTTAATACCAAATCCTGATTATCAGAGATCAGATATACCAAAAAATGGTGATATGGATAGGATTATTGAGGCATACTCTAAATCAGTAAAAATGGGTTTCTACGATAATTCAAACGAGAAGATGATGAGACTTCTTAGAGATGTGGGTTCTTCTTTTTATAAATCAAGAGAGATTCTTCAGGCAGACAGAGAATTAGGAATTGGTGATGATTACAAGAAGAGGTTACCATTATTCATGGCTGATGTAGTCCTAACTAGTTGGGGGACTAATGGTTTCCAGGTGGCTATAAGAAATAAGGCCAATGAAGTAGTTGTGGATGGGATGTATATAAAAACAAAGGACAGAGTTGTCTTCATGAAGATACCCACCATGCATGATAGAGATAAGCTTGGTGATTATGCTAGTAGGGGCCCCAGTAGGACATGGGCAAAGAAAAGGTTTAATAATGGATATTTCCAATCTGGAGCAGTGATTTATAAAGTAAAGGGCAACAGGCAGGTACAGATTGGTTTTCTCGATACAAGCTTCTTAAAAACAATAGGTAAAGAGTATTATGATGAGGTTGAAGGAATAGAGAAGAAATTAAGAGATAAGAAAACTCCAAAAGAAGAAAAGGAAAAACTCAAGAAGAGACTAGAAAAGATCTATGAAGATATAAGAGGTAGATATATAGGAGTTGCAAACTTTACTGATCAACACCTAGGAGTGCCAGTAATGCCTGGTAGGCCCCCCGCTGAGGATTTAAGTCTAGCATCTCTTGTTTCTGCCCTGGTGTATCATCCAATAGATGCTATAATTACAAACGAAACCATTAATGGAAATATAAAATTCCTTGGGGTTGATGAGTCAAGAAGGAATTATGATGCTGGTTGGTATGGTCCCAAGGGATTGGAAGATATGATAAACAAACTAAATCTATACTTCCTCAACAATAAAATAAGTAAAGAGGATTATGTGAAAACTCTTAATTTTATAGTTAAAGAACAATACTTTGCAAAATCTAGATTTACTCTTGAGGAACAACTAAAAGAGTATATGAGTTTACTTCAACCATTACTTAGGCATGCTATGGATAAAGGAATAAGATTGTATATAACTTCTGGTAATCATCCAAACATCTGGGGAAGGCAGGATGAGGCATCACTATTGAGAAACCTATTCCCTCCAGAATATGAGGCACAGGGAAAGTTATACATACTTCCTGTTAGAGGAGAGATGAATGGTTATTCACAAATAGTGTTACAAGAGAATCCACTCATACTTGCAGATATAGCTCATAAGCAATGGAGTGGAAAGATATATAGTGCTAAGGGTGCTTCAAAGCAAGCAATACTAGCTCTTTCACAAGCAATAATAACTTTTTCTGGTGATAATCATCATCCTGCAATAGTAGTGGAAGGGGGAGAAGTAATTGTTAAAGGATTTGGGGAGAGCCCTGTTTATGCGTATGTAAGACATATAGGCAAGCCTAGTAGTAGGAGAGGAATCCTTATAGCTTATATAAGAAGAGACCTAAGACCAGTATACTTCTTTGTAATAGTTGACGACTCTGTTATTAATCGCTTGTTAGCATGGGATTATTATGCATCACAGATAGGAAAGATTAAAAAAGAGCTATACCCTCAAGATACTTATAGAAGTGGACCCGGATTGTTTGATGAAATAGACATGGCAAGCCTTAGGGTATGAATAAAAATATAAATAAAACAGTCTTCTATACATACATGGAAAAGGCTTATTTTTTTCGAAAAGAGGAAAAAGGTGTTAAATGTACTGCTTGTAGGCATAGTTGTTTTATCAAAGAAGGAATGCTAGGAATATGTGGAGTGAGAGCGAATATTAATAACGAGTTATACAGCCTTGTCTATGCCAAACCATTAGCAGTGGCTATTGATCCAATAGAAAAGAAACCATTGTTTCATTTCATTCCAGGGAGCAAGGCTCTGAGCATTGGCACCTTTGGTTGTAATTTTCGTTGCTTGTTCTGTCAAAATTATGATATGAGTCAAGGAGTGAAGGGAAAAAGCCTTGAAGAGACAAGAAGGATGATTAATAACTACTCAAAACGATTAGAACCAGAACAAGTTGTAGATCTGGCAATTATGAGTAATATAGAGGTTATTGCTTATACATATAATGAACCAACAGTCTTTGCAGAATATTTTCTTGATACAGCAAGGATTGCAAAAAAGAATGGCTTGAAAAACATATTGGTTAGTAATGGATATTATTCAGAGGAATTATTAAAAGAAATCATCAAAGTAATTGATGCTATAAATATTGATCTAAAAAGCATGAACCCTGAATTCTATAAGAGAATCGTTGGAGCCCAACTACAACCAGTGCTTGAAAACATTGAATACCTAAAAAAACATGGAGTATGGTTGGAATTAACTACTTTAATCATTCCCGGAGAGAACGATAGTAGAGAAGAATTAAGCAAGATAGCAGGATGGATAAGTAATCTTGACCCAGACATTCCATGGCATATTAGTAGATTCTTTCCTTATTACAAGATGATGGATAAGCAGCCCACTCCCCCAGACAAGCTAATAGAGGCATATAATATTGGAAAAGAGAAAGGTTTGAAGTATGTATATCTTGGTAATTATCCAAGTGACAAAGAAAATACTTATTGTCCCAATTGTGGAACACTACTAATAAAGAGACAGTTTTATCATACCACGATTGTTGATCTAGACATAGAGAAAGGAGAGTGCAAGAAGTGTGGGGAAAAGATTAGTGGTGTTTGGAATATGGATTAGTATAATTCTTTTTCTTTTCCATTCTTTTTTTGATTTCTTTTAGTGCATTCCCTACAGGGTGATCAACATAGTTAAATAAATCAATTGCACTTAATAGAAATAAGTCACTAAGAAAAGAAAATATTTCTCTTTCACTATTCAATGGCTTTAAGTATCTAGTAATTATACTATTTTGTAAACCCCCATTATAAATTTGTATTTGATAATAATCCTTAGGGATTTGTTTTTCCTCTAAGGCTTTGCCAATTAAATAATAATAATCTTTAATCTCTTGTTCATGTTTAGATGTATATTTGTCTAAAAGGGATAGGTATTGGTCTGAATAACAAAAAGGCACACCTACAGGCAAGAGATTATTAAGTTTAAGTAAGGTTATTTGTAACAATCTAGCTTCTCTTCCATTACCATCAAAGAATGGATGTATTAAAACAAAATGTAAATGTGAAAGAAAAGCTCTTTCAAGGGTTAGTAAATGATTTTTCTTTGGGGTTATAATATATCTATCTTTTTCTTTTTTAAAGTTGTAATATCTATTTGAGTTTAGAAAAGCTAAAAGATCTTCCAAAAGATAACTAATCCTTTTATTTGGCGGCCTATAGTTGCCAACAATTACTCTTGATATTTCTTTTTGGTTTCTATAGTCTGGTCTTAGACCAACGATTTTTAATCCTCTCACCTTTGCGTTAGTCTCTAGCACTATGTTAGTGCCAATTAGTCCATTCAGCGTTTTTAGTTTATTAAATAAAAATCTGGAAGCTTCGAAAAGATAGTCCTCCAATTTTTTTCTAGAAGATTTGTTTAACCTTCTAAGGTCCTGTTCTATTTGGTAGCAGTGCCTAATCATCTCGTCATGGAGAGTATCCTTAAAAAGTTTCCCTATAGCAAGTCCAGATTTTTTTTCGTTTGCCTTATTATGTAGTGTATCAATAATCTTCAATATAAGATTTTTTTTGCTCTTAGAAAATATGCCTAAATTCTTATTTAAAATTAGTCTTTTACTAAAATCATATGAAGGTATGATGTCTCCTCCATTTTCAAAATAATTGATAACCAAATCCTCAAGTTGAATTCTCTTCTTTAGTTTAAATGTTTCATAGCTCCTCATTATTCAGAAGATAGTGATGCATATTTATAAATTTTTCGCTACCAATAAGTAATAAATCATTTTGCTGCATGGCTACTCTAAATGAAGTATATTGACTATGATTCTATTCATATCTCAATGCATCTACTGGTTTAAGTCTTGCTGCTTGTCGAGCTGGCATTACTCCACTAATCATTCCAACGATAAAGCTAAAGATTATTGATCCAATTATTAATTCTGGGCTTATATAAGCCTTGATTAATGGGCTACCAGTAGCAATGCTTGCAGCTATTTCTATGCCCTTACTAATTCCTAGGCCTATTAATACGCCACATATTCCCCCAATCATTCCAAGAATACCTGACTCAAATAGAAATATTAGCAGGATATGGCTATTCTCCGCACCTATAGCTTTCATTATTCCTATTTCTCTTGTTCTCTCCATCACTGCCATATACATTGTGTTCATTATTCCAACTCCTCCAACTATTAGGCTTATAGCTGCTACTCCTATTAATACTACTTGTATAATCATTAATATTTCCTGGAAGATCTTTAACAAGTCTCTTGGTGTGCTTACCACAAATGTTTCCTCTCCCTCCTCCTCGTTTCTCTCTTTTCTAAGTTTTTCTCTTACCTCTTCAGCAACCTCCTCTACGTCATATCCATCTTTCACTGATAGGATTATCATTCCCAATTTTTCTTTTTCCCCTATTAAATCACGCATAACATCTAATGGGATGGTGACTGATTCGTCATCCATCCGGTTTCCAACTTTGGATATTATACCCACAACTCTGAATGTTTTTCCCATTATGTTTATCTTATCTCCTGGGTGTAGTTCTCTATCAAACAAGTCTTTAGCAGCACTATAACCAAGAAGTGCTTTATATCTATCACCCTCTTCAAGCATTCTACCCTCTATGATCTCATAGCTCTGAGCATTCATAACCATTTCTTCTATTGGCCCTGGGTCCATTCCTGTTAGAAAGATATTCTTTTTTTCTTTTCCAACACTTATCATTGCTGGCATCATTAATACTCCCCCAGCCTTATCTACTCCTCTTAGATTTTCAACCGCTCTCAAATCTTTTTCTGTTAATGGCTTGGTGCTAAACAATGATAACATCGGACTGGACATTCCTCCACTAGTACTCATAACTATGATTATATTACTACCAGCCTCTTGAAATTGTTGTTCTATGGCTTTTTGCATTCCTTCGCTTAGGCTTATCAATGCAACAACTGCTGCTATACCTATGAGTATCCCGATTATTGTTAGATAACTCCTAAGCCTTCTATGAGTAAGATTCTTTATGCTTAAAAAGAATAAATCACCAATCATTTTCTCTTCTTCTTAATCCACACTATTATCCCTATTACTACTATTATCCCTACTAATCCCCAGATCCATGCCTTGCTTTGCTTTTTAGGCATCTTTATCTCTAGTGTTTCTTCTTCTTCATACTCCTTATTCATACTATCCATATATGAGTATCTTAGGGTAATATTAACTACATTTCTTGTGGGGATTATTCCTAGTTTTAAGACTGCGTCGTCATCAGGATCAATATTCCCAAGGTAATATTCTCCTAGAGGATATTCTAGGATTGCTCCATCAATCTTTGTGATCATTACTCTTAGGGCTTTAACTGGCTCAAGTCCCGTATTACTAATACTAATCGTTGGTTCTATCAATCCCTTATCTGTTTTTACATCATCTAGAGTTGTGACTAGTTCTGGATCACTCTTCACTATTATTGATATCTCTTCTTGCTGTGTATGCTCTACTCCTGTTTCATCATAGAAAGTAATGGTTAATGGCAATCTATATATACCAGAATCACTACTAGGACTAATCAATACCCTATAATTCAATATTGTTTCTTTCCCAGGGGCTAAACTTGATTTCACAATGTTTGTAGATGTTAATGGGTAAAATGGGCTCTCAACTATTTCACAGCTCTGTCCTGAACAAATCATTTTATCACTTGTATCTATCACTGCTCTTATATCTTTCAATAGGCTAGATCCTTGATTTGCAATTCTCATACTTATCAAGACCTCCTCTCCTTGTCTCACAGTCTCTGGTTTCCTATTAATCTCTTTTATTATTAGTGTTGGTGCATGCATTAATACCTCTATTGGCAGCTCTGTCTCTATCCATGTGTTTGAATCATAATCACTCGTATATCTAATCTTTAGATAATTTGTTCCTTGTGGAGCATTCCTAGAAACCATTAATGTATATTTTACAACTATGTTTTTATATGGTTGTAATGGTTGAAATGTTTTCAATGATTCATCTCCATAGACACTAAATACACTGTTATTCAATACCTCTATACCAACCATCTTAGTACTATCTGTTCCCCCATTTGACAATTGTATCCATACATCTACTAGTTGTCCAGGAGCAGCTGGTACAGGATTATAACTAATTATCGATGCTTTTAATAACGAGTTAGCACTTACTAGCGGTACTAATAGTAATAATAGCATTATACTAAAGAGCTTTTTCTTCATTCTTTTCACCTCCTAATAGGTCTTGAATATATTCTGCTGTGAGCATATCCATATTTTTTATTGTTTTGAAGATTTTTCCATCACTTATTAGTTCTACTTTACTAGCAAATCTTGCTATAGATGGATCATGAGTCACTAATAGAATTGTCATACCCCTATCTTCATTTAGTTTCTTTAAGACCTTCATAACCTCTCTCCCAGACTTTGTGTCCAAATTTCCCGTGGGTTCATCAGCTATTAACACTTCTGGATTGTTTGCTAATGCTCGAGCAATAGCGATTCTTTGTTGTTCTCCACCACTAAGCTCTTTTGGGAAATGATACTTCCTATGACTAAGCCCAACTTGTTCTAGTAGTTTTTCAGCCCTCCTCTTTCTTTCATGCCTTGGCACTCCTTGAAATATCATTGGTATCTCCACATTTTCTATTGCTGTTAATGAGGCTAGAAGATTATATGACTGAAATATAAATCCAATAACCCTCCCCCTAATATTTGCGAGACTTGACTCTGACAGCTTTGTTATATCTTTCCCTTTAAGGAGTATCTTTCCCCTTGTTGGAACATCAAGACAACCAATAAGATTCATCAAAGTAGATTTCCCACTACCACTCGGGCCCATTATTGCTATAAAGTCTTTTTTGTGCACATCAAGAGTTATACCTCTAACAGCTTCTACCTTTACTTTTCCAAGGTCATAGATCTTCCATACGTCTTTAAGCTTTATTATTGGTTGCATTTTCTAGAATCTTAATAAACTTCTTGTAGGCATTCCTCAGTATTTTTAGTTGTTTATAATAATTCTTTACTAGTTCATATTTTTCATTTTTTTGATCCTTGTACTTCTCTAAGATATCTTTTAGTCTTCTCTCAATTTTGACTAACCCCTCATTATTTGACTTCTTGTACCTCTCCAATATTAATTTTATCAGATCCTTTTCTGCATAGTAATACCTTCTCCTATCTCCAGGTATCTTCACACTTTTTATCAATCCTAGCAACTCCATTGTCCTTGTTTTTAGACTTATCATTGATAAGCTATAACCAGTTTTTTTCGCTAATTCTTCAATACTTACTGGTTTTGGTTCTATGAGTAATATTGCCATTATTCTTTTGAATGGGATCTCTATCTCTTTTTGATCATCTATAACTGGCTGGCAAAATAATTCTATGAATTCTTCCTCAATTTTCTTAGACTTTTCGTTCATTTTTATCATCTATTTTTACAATTTTTAATAATTTTTAAAAGTTTAGTAAGATCTTATATATAAATTTTTCTCATTTTCTTTAGATAAAATAGGGACGAAATAAAAACATATATAAATAAATTAAGATAACAATCATAAAAATAAGGGGGTGGTATAATGCCAAAAGGAAAAGCAATAAAAAAGACAAGCCTAGGCTTAGATGAAAATCTCGAAGCATTACTAGCATACGTGCTTGGATTCATAACAGGAATAGTGTTCTGGATCATAGAAAAGGAAAATAACTTTGTTAAGTTCCATGCAGTACAGTCTACAATAACATTTGGAGCGTTATTCATAATCGGCTTAATCCTAGGATTTATACCAATAATCGGATGGCTATTAGGATTTATACTATGGATAATAGGGATAATACTCTGGATACTAGGAATGGTCAAGGCATATAATGGGGAGTATTACAAGTTCCCAATAGTTGGAGATATAGCGGAGAAGCAAGTAAAGCATTAAAATAAATCCATAGAGAGATAAAAGAGTTCTTTATTGTTTTTATTTTTCATCTAAAAATGGAGGAACGGAAAAAAGATTTATTCATGATTGCATGTAAGGCTGTGGAGGATGCTGTTAATAATAGATATGATCCACCAAAAATAGTTAACAAGTTTAAAGAGAAGAAGGGAGTATTTGTAACACTGACAAAGAATAAAGAACTAAGAGGATGTATAGGGACAATACTCCCAATAAAAGAGCTGGGCATAGCTACATATGAAAACGCTATACATGCAGCCATCCATGACCCAAGATTTCCACCATTAACAAGAGAAGAGTTAAGAGAAATAGAGATAGAGATAAGCATTCTTTCTAATCCGAGAAGAGTTGAATATAGGAATGTAGACGAGCTCCTGGAAAAAATCGAGCCACATAGACATGGAATAATAATCAGTTATAATGGATATAGCGCCACATTTCTACCACAAGTATGGGAACAGTTAAACACTAAAGAGAAATTCCTCTCACATCTATGTTTAAAGGCTGGTTTACCAATGGATTTCTGGAAGACAGAAAAATTAATAGTAGAGGTATATGAGAACGAAGAAGTGATAGGACCATGGAAAATAGAGAGGAAGTAATAAAGAACACTCTGGAGTATGTAAAAAAGAAGCTGGAGAAAGATACTAGTGGCCATGACTACTACCATAGCTATAGGGTATGGAAGATCGCTAAAAGAATATCCAAAGTGGAAGGGGGAGATATATTTATCATAGAGCTAGCAGCGCTTTTACATGATGTGTGTGATCACAAGTTTACAAGTGATAAAGAGAGTTGTATGAATGAGCTGAAAGCTTTCCTAGAAACACAGGGCTTAAAAAGAGAGGAGATAAATAAAATAGTGGATATTATAAGCAAGATATCTTTCAGTGTTAACAAGATTGGAGATGATTTATCAATAGAAGCAAGAATAGTTCAAGATGCTGATAGATTAGACGCACTAGGAGCAATAGGTATTGCTAGATGCTTTGCAACAGGAGCATTGCTTGGGAGAAAGATCTATGATCTAGGGGATAAGAATAATAGTATAAACCATTTCTATGAAAAACTATTATTATTGAAAGACTTGATGAACACTCCCACTGCTAGGAGGATTGCAGAGCAGAGGCATAGGTTCATGGAGCAATTCTTAGAAGAATTCTACAAGGAATGGGAGCAAGAATAAAAACTTTTCAATATTGAAAAAATTTGGAGTTGAAATTCTTTATTATTTTTTAGAGAATAAAATCTCCAGTGGAAATCAAGGGGTGTGTTATGGCTAATAG